>SBGC01000121.1 GCA_006226985.1 Bacillota bacterium
AGACAATAAAGGATGTGTTTTCATGGTCACTCTTGATCAAATTGTTCAATTTGCAAAATCAACAGGCTTTATCTACCAAGGTAGTGAACTTTATGGTGGATTAGCAAATACATGGGATTATGGTCCCTTAGGAAGCCTGCTTAAGAAAAATATAAAAGATGCGTGGATTCAAAAATTTCAAAGAGAATCCGATTATAATGTCTTAATCGACTCATCGATTTTACTCAATAGCGACGTATGGAAAGCATCTGGACATGTGGGTGGTTTTAGTGACCCATTAACTGAGTGCAAAAGTTGTAACCAACGATTTCGCGCAGATAAGCTGATCGAAGACCACGATAAAACTGTATCTGCAGATGGTTGGGATACAGATAAGATGTATCAGTATATTTTAGATCATAAGGTGACATGTCCAAGCTGTGGTAAACATGATTTTTTACCCATTCGTAAATTCAATATGATGTTTCAAACTTATCAAGGTGTTGTTTTAGAACAAGCCAATCAAATATATTTGAGACCTGAAACAGCTCAAGGAATTTTTATTAATTTTAAAAACATTCAAAGAACTTCAAGAAAAAAAGTTCCATTTGGTGTATGTCAAGTGGGTAAATCATTTAGAAATGAAATTACACCAGGTAACTTTATTTTCAGAACACGCGAATTCGAACAAATGGAGATGGAATTTTTTGTTAAACCTGGAACTGAAATGGAATGGTTTACATACTGGAAAGCATTCTGTATGAACTGGTTAACATCGTTAGGTTTACCTGAATCATCTCTTCAATTTGATGATCATAAACCTGAAGCTTTATCACATTACTCAAATGCAACTACAGACATTCGCTATAAATTCCCATGGGGATTTGATGAATTATGGGGGATTGCATCACGTACAGATTATGATTTAAAAGCACATCAACTTCAATCTGGAGAAAACTTAACGTACTTAGATCCTGATACAAATGAAAGATATTTACCTTATGTGGTAGAACCAGCAGTTGGTGTTGAACGTTTAGTCCTTGCCTTCTTAACATCCGCTTATGATGAAGAAACTTTAGAAAACGGTGAAACAAGACAAGTCTTGCATTTGCATCCGGCTTTATCACCTTATAAGGTTGCTGTATTACCACTGATTAAAAAAGAACATGGTGAAAAAGCATTTGAAATCTTTAAGACACTATCAAAATATTTTGATGTAACATATGATGAAACACAAAATATAGGTAAAAGATATCGCAGACAAGATGCGATAGGAACATATTTATGCGTGACAATTGATCATGATACTGCACAAGATGAATCAGTTACTGTACGTAACCGTGACACTATGGCACAAGTAAGAATTCCTATCAGTGAACTTAGAAGTTATATAGAAAAACAAATCGAATTCTAAAGAAAAGGAGGACAACCATGGAACAAAAACTCATTGATGAAATTAATGAGAAAACCGCGATTGTTGATTTAGTCAGCGAATATGTTTCGCTTGCTAAACGTGGAAAAAACTTTATGGGTCTATGTCCTTTTCATCAGGAAAAAACGCCTAGTTTTTCGGTGTCACCTGAAAAAAATATTGCAAAATGTATGTCGTGTGGCGAAGGTGGATCTCCGATAAACTTTCTTCGAAAAATTAAAAATATCTCTTTTGAAGAAGCAGCTGAGACACTCGCTGAACGTGCTGGCATCCAAATTAAAACAGTTAAAAAACAATCAGATCCATATGAAAAGCAGTATCGTTTGATGAAAGAAGTTGCAAGTTTTTATCAATTCAATCTTCTTCATAGCGAATCAGGTCATGAAGCACTTGCCTATTTAAAAACAAGACAAATGACAGATGAATCCATTCATCACTTTATGTTGGGGTTAGCTCCATCCTATGGTCAAACATTATTTAATGTCTTAAAAGACAAAGGCTTTGCAGTTTCTGATATGATTTCATTAGGTGTTGTGAAACAAGCTGATGATGGTGCATATTATGATTTATTTAGTGATCGCATCATCTTTCCTATCACAAACCCAAAGGGAGAAGTTGTTGGTCTATCAGGTCGAACCACGAACCCTAAAGATCCTGTTAAATACATTAACAGTCCTGAAACACCTATTTTTAAGAAAGGTCAATTGCTATATCATTTTTATGAAGCACTACCTGAGATTAGAAAAACAAAACAAGTGATTTTGTATGAAGGATTCTTTGATGTGATTTCGAGTTATCAAGCAGGTATTAAGCAGGGGGTTGCTACCATGGGAACCTCACTCACAAAAGATCAAGCTAAAATGATAGCAAGTGTCACACAATCCATCATCGTTTCATATGATGGTGATAGTGCGGGTATCAAAGCAGCAGATCATGCAATTCCTATTTTAGAAAAAGAAAGACTTAAAGTAGAAGTTTTAACAATACCAGAAAAAATGGACCCAGATGATTTCATTAAAGCCTATGGTCCAGAAAAATTTGATCAGCTCTTTGGCGAATACACAAAAGATGCATATCAATTTAGATATGATGCGTATAAAGTCGGTAAAAACTTGCAAAACGCAAATGATGTTAAAGAGTTTAAACAACTTGTCTCTCAAATGATAAGAAATGCTGATCAAAGTATCAAAGTTTTATATACACAGAAATTAGCCAATGATTTAGGTATGCAACCTGCTGATTTAGATATCATGAAAACAAAACCTAAAGAAGTCATTATTCCACCAAAGATTGAAAAAATTAAGATTAAAAGTAAGCATGAAAATGCTGAAAGATACTTAATTTTCTCAATGTTAAGATCTAAAGATCAAGCATTCAAAATTCAAAACATGCTCAAACAAACTGATTTTGCTGACCACGTAGCAGCAACCATTCGATTAAAGATTGAGCATTACTATGAAGAAAATGATGCCCTAGATATCAACATGTTTTTAGACACACTATCTACAGATCAACGATCTTACATGGAAAATGATTTATTAAATGACTTTCATTGGAAAAATAAAATAGACATTGCTTCAGAAGAAATCAAAGGATATGTGGATTTAGTTAAAGAAGCGAATTTAAAGAGACGTTTATATTATCTCACAGAAAAATTTAATGAAAATGAAGAACAAAATCAGCATATTTTGAGTGAGATATTTGAATTACAACGTCAGTTGAAGCGTTAACTTAGGAGGATTAAGTGTGGATTTAGAAAAAATTGTAGCACAGCTTGTCAAGAAGGCAGGGAAAGATAAATTTTTAAATGTTGATGATGTGACACCTTTTGCTGCACCTGGCAGTGAAGACTATTTTGATATTGAAAAAGAACTCTTAAATCAAGATATCGATATTTTAGAACCTGAAGACCTCGAAGAGGAAGAAGAAACAGAAGAAAAGGGCGTTCTCGAAATTGAAGAAGATGAAGATGTTGAGTTTGATATTGATGAAGATGTTGAACCCGATGATTTATCATTATCAGGACTTGAAGTTGAAGAAGAAGAACTGATTAATATTGAATCAATTGCTTCAAATATCAAAATTGATGACCCAGTACGTATGTACTTAAAAGAAATCGGTCAAATTCCTCTTTTAAATCAAGAAGATGAAAAGAAATACGCAGTATCTGTTTCGAATGGTCGTTATGCTAAAGAACAACTTGAAGAAATTCAATTAGGGAATTTGGTTTTACCAGATAAAGATGTTGAAGAACTTAAATATGCAATAGATCGTGCACAATATGCTAAAAATAAGCTTGTTGAAGCAAACTATCGTTTAGTAGTATCCATAGCAAAACGCTATGTAGGTCGTGGATTACTATTCTTAGATCTTATCCAAGAAGGTAATATGGGACTTATGCGTGCTGTTGATAAATTTGATTACGAAAAAGGCTTTAAATTCTCGACATATGCAACATGGTGGATACGCCAAGCCATTACACGTGCTGTTGCTGACCAAGCGAGAACGATTCGTATTCCCGTACATATGGTTGAAACAATTAATAAAATGATTCGTATTCAACGCCAACTCATTCAAGATTTAGGTAGAGAACCATCTCTTGAAGAAATCGCACAAAAGATGGGAATTACACCTGAAAAAGTTCAAAATATCCAAAGAATAGCGAAAGAACCCATATCATTAGAAGCGCACGTTGGTGAAGAAGAAGATTCATCACTTGGTGATTTCATCTCAGATCCAAATGCGCTCACCCCTCATGAATTCATGCTGCAAGAAATGGTCAAACAAACGCTTGATGAAGTGCTTGAGACGCTCACTGATCGTGAAGAAAAGGTCCTTCGTTTAAGATACGGCTTATTTGATGGAAAGAACCATACACTTGAAGAAGTAGGTCGTGAGTTTGGTGTTACGAGAGAACGTATTCGTCAAATTGAAGCAAAAGCTTTAAGAAAACTGAGAAGCCCATCTCGTCAAAATAAACTTCGCGAATTTTACTATGGCAAGAAATAAACGAATCAGCTTTTTAGCAGAACTTACCAAAGGTTATCATAAAGTTTTAGACATCGGTACAGACCATGGATTAGTTCTCAAAAAAGCTTTCGAAAAAGGGTATATCCAAGAAGCAATTGCTTCAGATATTAATGAAAAACCCTTAAACCAAGCACGAAGAAATTTAAAAAACTATCCGGTCCATTATGTGACATCGGATGGTTTTTTGGCTATCAATGAGTCTTTTGATTTAGCCGTCATTGCGGGTATGGGTGCTTACTTGATATGTGATATTTTGAATCACGCACCTAAACATGATGTCACATACATCCTACAAGCAAATGATAAGCATGAAATCTTAAGAAAATATCTGATGGATCATGGGTTTAAAATCATTGATGAATATCTTGTTGATGATAAATTTCCATATCTTATATTGATCGTAAAAAGAGGGTCAATGATTTTATCTGAAGATGAACTATATTTGGGACCTTGTAT
>SBGC01000006.1 GCA_006226985.1 Bacillota bacterium
GGTTTAACATATTGGAAAGACGCTTGGCGAAGACTTAAGAAAAATAAGCTTGCGATGATTGGTTTAGTAGTCATTGGTTTAATGACATTATTTGCGATTGTTGGTCCGTTGTTCACACCGTACAAACATAGTGATCAAAAGGTTGGATTTACAAACCTACCACCCCGAATTGAACTCATGAAAACCGGTGATCAATATTTCTACTTTAATGGTGATTATTATTTCTTATTTACAAGTACTAAAGATGGTCGATTATTAGAAAAACTTGATAAAGTAAGTACCAATCAAGTCACTAAACAAGTTACATTTGATCTTGATGGGGAATCAGTTATTGTCGATTTTTCATACAAAGTTGAACCTAAACCAGGTTTTGAGGATGTTAAATTTAGTATTACTTATGATGGTGAAGAATATACAGATCTTTACAAAACTGTATCGAATAAATTATTCCCATGGGGTTCTGATGATTTAGGAAGAGATGTTCTTACACGTGTAATGTATGGTGCTAGAATATCACTTTTCATTGCCTTAGTTGCAGCATTAGTCAATCTCATTATTGGTGTACTATATGGATCGATTGCTGGTCTTGAAGGTGGCGTTGTCGATGATATTATGATGCGTATTTTAGATGTCATTGATTCTATACCACTCTTACTCTATGTTATTTTGATTATGGTCATTTTAGATGACAATAGTATGTTTACAGTTATACTAACGCTTGGACTAGTTTATTGGGTTGGAATGGCTAGACTTGTCCGTGGACAGGTCTTAGGACTTAAGAACCAAGAATTCGTTTTAGCCGCAAGATCACTTGGTGTGAGTAAGTATAAGATTGTATTCAAACATTTAATTCCTAATGCTTTAGGACCTATCATTGTTTCGATAACGATGATGATTCCAGCAGCCATATTCACTGAAGCTTTCTTAAGTTATATTGGTCTAGGTGCATCTGCCCCTCAAGCATCTTGGGGTACCCTTGCTAATGATGCAACAAAAGTTTATCGAACTTCATTCTATCAATTGGTTTACCCAGCATCTGCGATTGCTATTACCATATTAGCGTTTAATTTCTTTGGCGATGGACTACGTTCAGCCTTAGATCCTAAACTGAGAAAGGGGTAAAAAACATGAAAATACTTGAAGTTAAAAACTTACACACGAGTTTTTTTACCCACATGGGTGAAGTTAGAGCAGTTAGAGGGATATCCTTTGATGTTGAACAAGGTGATATTTTAGGTATTGTTGGTGAATCTGGTTCTGGAAAAAGTGTTACTGCTTTATCAGTCATGGGTTTAATTGATCATCCTGGCAAGATAAAAGAAGGAGAAATCATTTTTGACGGTAAAGATTTATCAAAATTGTCACATCATGAACTATCTGACATCAGAGGTAATGATATTTCAATGATTTTCCAAGATCCAATGACATCATTGAATCCAGTTTTCAGAATTGGTAATCAAATCATTGAAATTATTCGAAGACATACAAACGTAACTAAAGAAGAAGCTAAACAAAGAGCTTTAGAATTATTGAAACTAGTTAATATACCTGAACCAGAAACACGCATTCGTCAATACCCACATCAATTTTCTGGTGGTATGCGACAAAGAGCGATGATTGCTATGGCATTATCATGTAATCCTAAACTACTTTTTGCAGATGAACCAACGACTGCACTAGATGTGACGATACAAGCTCAAATATTAGAACTACTCAAAGAGTTAAAAGAAAAAAAGGACTTAAGTATTGTCTTAATTACACATGATTTAGGTGTTATTGCTGAAGCTTGTAATAAAGTTATTGTTATGTATGGTGGATTAATTATGGAACAAGGTTCAGTTCTTGACATCTTTGAAAATCCACAGCACCCTTATACAAAAGGATTACATCAATCGGTTCCTAAAAATGTAACAGGTGAAAGAAAACGATTAATTCCTATTGGAGGAACACCACCTGATTTATTAGAACCTCCTCTTGGATGCCCATTTTATCCAAGATGTAAACACGCCATGGAGATATGTGCTGCGAAACAACCACCACTCTTTGATTTAGATGGTATTCATAAAGCAGCTTGTTGGTTACATCACACAGATGCACCAAAAACAGAAGATTATATTCAAGTAAAGGAGAGATCATAATGGAAACATTAGAAAAAACCCCATTACTTGAGGTCCATGATTTAAAAAAGCATTTTGATTTAACAACATTTGGACATAAAAAAGTTTTAGCTGCTGTTGATGGTATAAACTTTGTAATTTACAAAGGTGAAACATTTGGCTTAGTCGGTGAATCAGGTTGTGGCAAAACAACAACCGGTAGACTTATTGTTAAACTATATCAGCCAACTTCGGGAAGTATTATCTTTGACGGTGTTGATTATGCTGGAAAAAGTGAAAGAGAGTTAAAAGATTTTAGAAAACGCGTTCAGATGATCTTTCAAGATCCTTATGCTTCACTTAATGCACGTATGACTGTCTTTGAAATTGTTTCAGAAGGTATTAAAACACATCGAATTTTACAAACAAAAGAAGAGATTGAAACTAGAGTCCATGAACTTCTCGAAAAAGTAGGGTTAAAAAGAGAACATGCAAGTCGATACCCTCATGAGTTTTCTGGAGGACAAAGACAACGTATTGGTATTGCCCGAGCACTTGCATTAAACCCGGAAATGATTGTTGCTGATGAACCCATTAGTGCACTTGACGTATCCATTCAAGCACAAGTTATTAATATGCTTGAGGATTTACAAAAAGAGTTTGGACTAACGTATTTATTTATTGCACATGATTTATCCATGGTAAGACATATAAGCGATCGCATTGGTGTTATGTATTTAGGAAAAATGATGGAAATAGGTGAAAGTGACCAAGTGTATGAAAAGCCACTCCATCCCTATACAAAATCGTTATTATCATCCATTCCTATTGCGAACCCACGCATTCGTATGAGTGAAACTCGTGTCATTCTCGAAGGAGATGTCATGAGCCCGATTAACCCTAAACCAGGGTGCAGGTTTGCATCGCGCTGTCGCTATGCAAAAGAACAATGTTTTAGCGAAACACCTGAGATTCGCGATGTACTTCCTAATCGCCAAGTCGCATGTCACTTCGCAGAAGAAATTAATGATTTATCCACCGCAAAGGTGCTTAAATAAAACGAAAAGGAGAATGAGAAATGAAAAAACTTGTAACACTGTTAGTGGTATTCAGTTTTGCATTATTCCTAGTAGCTTGTAAAACCGAAGAAGAAAAAGGTATACCTGGCTTACTAAGATGGAATATTGGTGCTGACCCACTAACCTTGGACCCATCCTTAAATGGTGCTTCCGATGGTGGAGATGTTATCAACAACACCCATGAAGGATTAGTTCGAGAAATTAATGGTATTGTGTATCCTGGTATTGCTGAAACTTGGAGCACATCTACAGATGGTTTGACGGTAACATTTAATCTCCGCCAATCAAATTGGAGCGATGGTACGCCTTTAACTGCTAACGACTTTATTTATACATACAAACGTGCTATGGATCCAGCAACTGCATCAGAATATTCTTGGATTTGGGAATACACAAATGTCGTAGGAGCAAATGACTTCGTATTTGGTGATCCTGAAGAAGAAGGTTATGATGCTGATGCATTATGGGATGCTGTTGGTATTACTGCTGTTAATGATTATACATTACAGTTTGATTTAGTTAATCCAACATCATATTTCGTTAGTTTAATGGCATTCTATCATTTCATGCCTGTTAAGCAAGCTTCTGTCGAAGCTGTAGGCGGAGAAGATGGCTTATGGGCTAAAGTTCCAGAACTTGCAGTATGTAATGGACCATTCAAATTAACACAATACAGTCTTGGTTCAGGTCTAACACTTGAAAAGAACGAAGAATATTGGAATGCTGCTAACGTTAAGTTAGATAAGATTGAAGGTAAATTCATCGATAACGAATCTACTGCATACGATGCATTCTTAGCTGGTGAACTTGATTATATTCCTCAAGTTCCAACAAGTGAAATGACTCGTTTGATTAATGAAGATGATCAATTCCATGTATACCCATTACTAGGAACATATTATTATTCATTTAATCTAGAACAACCTATGTATCAAAATTTAAAACTTAGAAAAGCATTATCATATGCAATCGACCGTGAAGCAATCGTTGAAGAACTTCAAGGTGGACAAGTTCCAGCAGCTGGCTTCGTGCCACCAGGATTTGTTGATCATCTTGGTAGAGACTTCTTTGAAACAGCTGGTACATATGGTCTAGTTACTGATGATGGTAACTTTGATGAAGCAGTTACATTATTTGCTCAAGCTGCAGCAGAATTAAGTATGTCAGTTGCAGAATTAAAAGCTGCATTAGCTGCTGATACATTACTTTATAACACATCAGAAGCTCATGCTAAGGTTGCTCAACTTGTTCAAGAATCTTGGAACCAAGTTCTTGGTTTCCAAATGAGTTTAGGCAATCAAGAATGGGGCGTATTCCAAGAAACTAGAAAAGCTGGTAACTTTGATGTTGCTCGTGGTGGTTGGTTAACAGACTTTATGGATCCTATCGGAATGCTTGCAATCTTTACAGAAGGTAATGCATATAATGATCCTAAGTATGATAATCCAGTATTTGACCAATTGATAAGTGATGCACAAACAACAACAAATGCAACAGTTCACTTTGAAAAATTATATCTTGCACAAACAGAATTTATGGAAGATATGCCAATTGTTCCAGTTTATCACTACTCAGATTTCATGTATGTTAAGTCATATGTTTTAGATTGGGGAAGAAGTGTACTTGGTACAGTTGACTTCTCAAGAGCACATATTGATTGATCCATCTATAATTAAATAATATAAAAAGGATATTCTTGAACGTTTTGTC
>SBGC01000165.1 GCA_006226985.1 Bacillota bacterium
CTTTTATTTAAAAATAAAACACCTTGGACTTCTCCAAAGTGTTTTAATTGTTCGATTTTTTTATGATTTATTTCGTTTTTCGAGGTTAATTTGAAGTAATAATACTAATTCTCTTAAACTTTTCGCAGCTACGGCAGTTGAAGCTCCACTTGGATCTAGCATTGGCGATAATTCAACGAAATCAGCAGCAACCAATTGATTAAGTTTTGCAAATTGATCAAATGCCCATAGTAAATCTTTATATTGCATACCACCTGGTTCAGGTGTACCAGTGCCTGGTACGACTGCTGGATCTAAAACATCAATATCAATCGTGACATACACAGGAACGTCTTTTAGTGTTTCAACGACTTTATCAAGTCCTTCAAAATCAAATTTACGCATATGAACATGTCCTGATGCAGCCCAATCAAATTCTGGTTTTTCACCACTACGAATACCAAACTGGAAAATCTTTCCATCGCCTACAAATTTATGAACATGTCTTAAAAAAGTTGCATGCGATAGTTTTCTTCCAAAGAATTCTTCTCTTAAATCGGTGTGAGCATCTAGTTGAATGACATGAAGATTTGGATACTTCTCATAAAGGGCTTTGATTGTTGAATAGCTTGCTAAATGTTCACCACCAACCATCATCGGTGTTTTACCATCTTTTAAGATTTGTTTGGTTGTTTTATAGACGATATCTAACTGCTTATCAACATCGCCAAAAGGTAATTCTAAATCACCAATATCTGCCGTTTTAAACTCTTTTAAATCTCTTTCGCGATAAGGTGAGTACCACTCAACTCCAAAGGAGTCTACGCGAATGGCGTGACCTGCAAAGCGTGTTCCTGGTCTAAATGATGCTGTGTTATCCATTGGTACAGAAAATATCACCACATCAGCTTCTTTGTATGTACTATTACAACTTTGAAAAGATAAATCAACTTTTTGAAGTTTCATAAATCTTCGTCGTCCTCCCATTTCATCCAATATTCTTTATCGATTATTTTTATATAACCACCCTCAGTATCACTGAGAATGACTGAACCTTGTTGCTGGTAAAAATCTAAATCATCTAAAATATCTTGACTAACGATTTCTCCGGGTATCACAATGGGTATACCTGGAGGATAAATCATAATGGACTCTGCTGCAATCTCATCAACAGCTTGATTAAGGGGTACATATTTCTTCGGTGCATGATATGCTTCACGAGGACGTGTATACGCTTCAGGATATGTATACTTAATTTTAGGTTGTAGAGGTGATAATTGCATAGCACTGTATTTTTCACTGACTACTTTAAGTGCTTCTACTAAATGATCTAAATCGCTTTGTTTTGTCCCAATGGATAAAACTGCGAGGATTAAGTGTGTTTCAGCAAGTTCTAGCTGAATATGATGTTCATCAAATAATTCTTTATAGACATCAAATCCGGTTATGCCTAAATCAGATACTTTTACAATGATTTTTGTTTCATCATAATCATATGCTTTATTTTTCATAAAGTAAGAAGTCCCAACAGCTTTTAAACCATGAATCTGGTTAATTTTTTCTCTTGTTTGATGTGCCATTTCAATTAAGTGTGGCATTTGTTTGGGACCTTCAAAATAAATCGTTTTTCTTGCTACATCAAGACTAGCTAATAATAGACTAGAGGGTGATGTTGATTGAATCATATTTATTGTTGATCTTAAACGAATATGATCAACTCTTGGTCCTTGAGTAATTAAAATAGAACTTTGTGTCAGTGAACCTACAGTTTTATGTAGTGAGCATGAACTCATGTCTGCTCCAGCTTCCATTGAACTTTGTGGAAGAAGTGGAGAAAAGGGAAGATGAGAACCATGTGCTTCATCAACAATAACCATCATATCTTTTTCATGAGCTAAATCAACGATGCCTTTTAAATCACTCGCTACACCAAAATAGGTAGGATTGATAACAAACACAGCTTTTGCATCCGGGTTTTCTAAAATAGCTTTTTCTACTTCTTTATAATCCATGTGGTTAGCAATTCCTAATTCATGATCCAAATAGGGTGCTACAAATATGGGAACAGCTCCTGATAAAATGAGGGCGTTTATTGCTGATTTATGGACATTTCTTGGTAAAATGACTTTTTCTTTTGCACGACAGACAGACATAATCATCGCTAAGATACCCATAGTCGTTCCACCTGTTAAGAAATAGGCTTTTTCCGCACCAAAAGCATCAGCCATAAGCTCAGCTGCTTCTTTAATGACGCCTGTTGGACGATTTAAATTATCTAAGCCACGAGGTGCATTCGCATCCAGCTTAAACATCATCTCGCCAGCAACATCCATCATGTCGTTATGTAGAGCCCCTAACTTATGTCCTGGGACATCGAGTGGGGTTGTATTGCTATATGCGTATTCTAAAAGTTTTGTATAAAAGGGTGTACTTCGGTGATCTTTTTCCATCTATGACCCACCTTTCAAAATGCAAATCTATTTTAACACTTTTTTGATATATATCAAGTGATTTTATTGATTAATTTACATGTTATGTTGATTGGTATTTTCATCTGAATTTAGAGTGCTTTCTTCATCAGAATTTTCATTGTGTTCTAGGTTGACTTCTACAGCCTGATAACGCCATTTAATTTGAGAAATACCCAACATGATTAAACCAAATCCAAGCGATATAATACTAATGATTGTATAAGGGTGAAGACCATGACCTAAAACATAGGATGGAAAGCTTTGATTATTTTGTAATGCATAGTATGCAAAGACATATCCGCTATCTAAAGGAAAAAAGTAATTAAAGTCGCCTTCTTTATCACCTGCATAAGTATAAACTGCTAAGATTTTACCAGACCTAATACCATCTAAATCTTTATCACTAAATTCAACAATAACCTGTGTATCATTATAACTGGCATCATATATTAAAACACTTTTAGGGACTAAACTATCTTCTTTTATTTCAATGACTGCTTGGTCATAAAAAGCATATGTATGATCTAACCGGTATAAAATGAAAAAAGTAAGCGAAAATATAAAAAAAATGATGGATGAGAAGAGTATATACGGTTTACTTTGTGCAAGTATTTTTTTCATAATTTACCTCTAGTATAAGCCTATTTTATGTGATAGTTGACTATTTGTCAAATAGTGCATTCTGGTTAATGAATTGTTCGAACTTAATTAGTATGTTATAATTATTTTAAGAAAGTAGGGATTAAGATGATATCAACTATTTTAACAGCAAGTGTCGTTTTAAACGCCATCATAACAGGCATGATTGTCATAACACTTGGCATAATCTTTCTTTTGGAAAGAAAATTATTAAAGCGTGAGGAATCACTTAAAAAAACGTTAATCATTCTCATATTTATAGCCTCATTTATCTTATTAATTGCCGGTATTATTGGAATCATGTTTATTTGGAACTATGATTTTAGTACATATATCCAAGATATGAGTGGTAGCATACTTACCTTTATTGAAGATAGTGTCGGTAGAATTATTACAACACTTCTTGTTATATTTGTTTCACTATCGATTATGAAAATCTCTAAGGTTACATTAAATCAAGTTGGGAAAAAAGAAGGTCCATTTAAGAAAAGAAAGAGAACAATCGCTAAAGTAACGAATTCTATTATTAAATACATTCTAGGATTATTAATGATTTTGATTGTCTTATCTATTTGGGGTGTCAATGTTGTCCCAGCACTAGCAGGATTAGGAATATTAGGTTTAGTCATTGGTCTAGGTGCACAAAAATTTATAAACGACTTGATCAGTGGATTCTTTATTATATTTGAACATCATTTCGATGTTGGTGATATCATTGATGTTCAAGGTTTTAAAGGTGAAGTAACAAGTATTGGTTTAAAAACGACCAAAGTTAGAAACTGGAAGGGTGAAGTGAAGATTGTTAATAATGGTGAAATATCAACGTTAATTAATTATTCCATAAATCCAAGTGTTGCAATTGTAGACTTTGGAATTGCTTATAAAGAAGACATCAAGAAAACAACTGATATACTCAATCTTGAACTGCCTAAGATGAGATTAGAATTTCCTAACATTATTGAAGATCCCAAAGTCATTGGTGTTATTAATTTAGCTGGTAGTTCGGTTGATTTAAGAGTTATTGCTAAAACAGTTAACGAACAACATTACGCAATTGAACGAGCGATTAGGCAAAGAATTAAAGAAATTTTAAATGAGCATAACATTGAAATTCCATTCCCTCAAATAGTTATTCATCAAGAAGATTAATTAAACAAAAACATGAGATCATTGACCTCATGTTTTTTTATCTTTTCATGAATGCTTGTGCAAGGGAAAACCAATTGGAGATATCTTTAAACTCTTTTGCAAAAGCATCTGGATCCATATCATCAAAAGCAACTTCTTTTGTGCCAAGCGATGCACCGTGTCGTCCTTTAGGATAAATATGCAGTTCAACTGGTACATGTACTTTTGTTAAATTTTCAGCTAAGACAAGTGAATTTTTTACAGGCACTGATGCGTCATCTGCAGTATGCATGATAAATACTTCATGCATGTCCTTATGTACATGGTTTTCTAATGATAATTCATCGAGTAATTTTTGATTGTCAAGTGTACCCAGTAAATTATAAAATGAACCTCCATGATAATATGCTGGATTTGATGAGACAACTGGATAAACTAAGATCGTTTTATCGATTAAGTCAGGTCGTGCGATTGAAAGCATGAGTGCATAGTGTCCACCAGCAGAAAAACCAATGATAAAAAGACGATTAACGAGGGGATGATTTTTGATTTCTTCTAAAACAGATATTCCCTCTTCTTTAATC
>SBGC01000151.1 GCA_006226985.1 Bacillota bacterium
TAAAATCGAGAAATGAATTTGCAAATGCAGTTAATTTATTCTTTACAACACATTAACGGAAGAGTATCGAAGTGGTTGTAACGAGCTGCCCTCGAAATGCAGTTATCCTCAAAAGGGATACGTGGGTTCGAATCCCATCTCTTCCGCCATATACCATACAGGTTTGATGTTCAGGCATCAAACCTTTTTTGATTATTATTCATTTTTTATTAAATGACTTTACAAACTAAAACAAATGGAGTATTATCAATATGTAAACAAATGTTTTTAAATAAACAAAAGTGTAAAGGTGACATATGAAACTAAACGAGAATGAATATAAAGTTCTAGAAATCCTAAAAAAAGATCCTTATGTAAGTCAGCAATTCATTGCAGATCAACTCAAACTCTCTAGACCTGCTATCGCAAACCTTATTTCAGGATTGCAAACAAAAGGTTATATCATCGGAAAACCCTATGTCTTAAAATCGGAAGATTACATCACATGTATTGGTGGAACCAATTTAGACTATAGCTTTAAATTAATCGACTCCATGGTTTTAAATACATCGAATCCTGTAAACTCTTCGAAATCACATGGTGGTGTCATTAGAAATGTAGCAGATAATTTATCAAGACTTAATCATTCGGTGTCTCTTATGACTGTATTAGGTGATGATCTTGCAGGTGATGAACTATTAACTCAATCAAAGAAAATCATGGAAGTTTTTGCAGTTGACAAAATAAAACATGAATCCACTGGTAGTTATTACGCAGTTATCGATCAACATGGAAATATGACTGTTGGATTTGCAGATATGAAAATTAACGATCATATGAATCGGAATTGGATATTAGAACATAAAAGACATTTAAATTTGAGCACATGGCTTATTACAGATACGAATGTTACAAAAGATGCTATAGAAGCTTTAATTGAATATGCAGAACTAGAACATAAAAAGCTAGCTATCATTGGTGTATCTGGTCCCAAGATGAAACATGTACCTGATAATCTGCATGGCGTTGAAATCATCATATGTAATCTTGATGAAAGTCAAAGCTATTTCAACACTAAAGAAGATGATTTAAATATACTCATTCAGATGTGGATAAATAAAGGTGTTAGACAAGTCGTTATCACTCACGGGAAAAATGGAGCAAGATACTTTGATGGGAAAGAGATTAAACATCAAAAAGCGTATCTTGTTGAAGATGATAAGATTGTTGATGTAACAGGTGCTGGTGATGCATTTAGTGGTGCAGTATTACATGGCTTAATCAATCAGGAACCACTAGAAAAAAGTATTCAATATGGGGCTATCAATTCTTGTTTAACCATCCAATCTCAACACGCAGTTAATCAAAAGTTATCAATCAATTTACTAAAAAAGGAGTTAAAAAAATATGAAAACATATGAAAAATTTTTAGACATTCAAGATGAAATCAAACATGCATTAGCAAATAATTTGCCTGTTGTAGCACTTGAATCAACCATTATCTCACATGGAATGCCTTATCCAGATAATGTGATTATGGCCAAAAAAGTTGAACAAATCATTAGAGAAGAAGGCGCAGTACCGGCAACAATCGCTATCATGAACGGTAAAATCAAGATTGGTTTATCAGATGACGATTTAGAAACACTTGCTAAAACAAAAGATGTAGTTAAAGTATCAAGACGTGATTTTGCATCTGTGATTGCAATGAAAGAAATAGGGGCTACCACAGTAGCATCTACCATGATGTGTGCTGAGATGGCAGGTATTAAATTTTTTGTTACAGGTGGAATTGGTGGTGTTCATAAAGGCTATGAACAAACTATGGATATATCTGCTGATCTAGAAGAATTAGCACAAACTAATGTTACTGTCATTTGTGCAGGAGCAAAAGCAATTCTTGATCTACCAAGAACGATGGAATATCTTGAAACGAAAGGTGTACCTGTTATTGGTTATCAAACAGAGGTATTACCAGCATTTTATACAAGACAATCTGATATTAAGTTAAGACTTCATGCGAATCATGTTAAAGATATCGCAAATATCGTTTATACAAAAGATCAATTAGCATTAAAAGGTGGCGTATTAGTCGCTAATCCAATACCTGAAAAAGATTCACTTGATGGCAATTATATGAATGATATTATTGATAGAGCAGTTAAACAAAGCGTTCTTGAAAAAATAGAAGGCAAAGATGTCACTCCATTTCTTCTTAAAAAAATTGTAGAAGAAACGAAGGGAAAGAGTTTGCAAGCAAATTTAGCACTTGTGTACAATAATGCTAAAGTTGGTGCTCAGATTGCGACAGCTTATTCAAAATTAATTAAATAAGAAAACATCTATATAGAGTATGAAGGGTCGATAAAAAATCGATCCTTTTTATATAAGAAATACGCTTATCGATGTTGTTTTTTTACCAATCTAAAGTCAATATGTTGTAAACTAAATATATGTGAGGTTATTATGACTTTTTCGATTGTTTCAAAAAACAACTTAATTATATTAAGAGATATGATACAAGATGATGTCATCGATTATGTATCATGGTTTTCTAAAGATACTGAGTGGATGAAGTGGGATGCACCATGGGAAAGAGATATTGAATTTGATGAGAATGCTTTATATAATCGCTTTTATCAAATTTATCATCGAAACTCAACACAACTGAAAGATAAAGATATGAGACATCGTTTTCAAATATGTATTAAAAACGATGAAAAGATGCATATCGGTTGGATATCATCTTATATGATTGATGATCAATTCAAATATAATATCCATGGGAAACTCATGGCAATCGGTCTTGATATACCATCGCCTGAATACCGTGGAAAAGGTTATGGTTATAGTGCCATATTGACATTTATTGACTATTTACATGCACATGACATTCATGATATCTATCTTCAGACATGGTCTGGGAATAAACGTATGATTGAGGTTGCTATTAGATGTGGATTTAAAGAAGTTAACCGTTTTGCTAACTTAAGATTAGTTGATGGAAAAACGTATGATGCTTTAACATTTATGATGAGTAATGAGGAGAAATGATGAACTTATTTGATCAGTACGTTAAATTTAGAGAAAAATATCACTATCAAAAAATTGATATTGACCTTCACACTATTGAATACACAATGGTTGGTCAAGGTGAAAAAATCATCATGATGCTTATTGGAGGAAGTATGTTTCCAACAGAAGCATATTTTTTAATGATTCAGGAACTTGCTCAAAATTATCGTATTTTACTAATTAATTATCCAAAACAAATCCATACATTAAATGAATTATCAAACATATATCAAAAGCTTCTTGATAAATTAAACATAAAACACATCTACCTCTTTGGTGCCAATCACGGTGGAGGTGTCGCTCAAGTATTTGCAAAAGCATATCCAAGCTACATCAAAGGTTTAATTTTATATAATACAATTAGTCAATCAAATGATATGCAAGAAGAAGTTAAACTCATTATTAAAGACTTAAAACAAGCATTAAATGAATTAAAAGAACTGAGAAAAATGGTTTCACTAGAAACGATAAAAGAAACACTCTTTGAACAAATTAAAGTATCTATACCTGATACAATGGACCATATGTTTTATGAACATTTCATTTCTTTATACCAAGAAAATGAAGAAGATGCACATATGGCACTCATCAAAGATTTTCTTGAACACTATGTTTTTAAGAAGAGTGATTTCAGTTATTTAAAAAATCAAACACTCATCTTTTACGGACATGACATTGATCCTCTTGGAGGGACAGAATTTATTGAAGTCCTCGCTGAACTGCATGCAAATCCTAAATTGATATTTATTGAAACAGATCGTTTTCAACTCATGGTTGATCCAAAGGTCATGGTTTCAGAGATTAAAACATTTATCAATCAATAATAAGGAGACTTTATGGGAGATAAACACAGTGTAAAATGGTCAACATTTTTAAAAGATGTACTCATATGCTCGCTTGGAGCATATGGAGGACCAGAAGCACATTATGGTGTCTTTACAGATCAAATGGTTGTTAAAAAGAAATATTTGACAGAAGATGAATTGGTAGAGTTGATTGCTTTAACAGGTGTTTTACCTGGGCCAAGCAGCACACAAACGATTACATCGATAGGCTATAAAATTGGAGGACCAAAACTTGCGTTTTTAACACTGATGGTTTGGGCTCTTCCTGCGATTGTTGTTATGACCATTTTATCTTTCTTATATTTTTTCATGAGAGAAAATAATTTAGATACAGATGGATTAAGATTGATAGGTCCTATGGCTGTAGGGTTTATAGCAGTTGCTGCATACAGGATTGGTCGAAAAGTTATTAAAAGTAAGCTCACCCTCTTACTCTTCTTATTTGGAGCAGTAACAACATTCTTCTTTAGAAGTGCTTGGATATTTCCACTTGTTTTAGTTTTAGGCGGTTTAGTCGTTGTGATTGCATCGAAGGAAAAAGAGTTATGGAATCATGTGAAGCTTAATCCACCTTGGAAGTTTTTGATTGCATTTGCAACGATTGCTTTTGGATCTATATTAGTAAATCTTGTTATTACATCAAGAGTTATATATTTATTCGAAAGTTTCTATCGCTATGGATATTTAGTTATTGGTGGCGGACAAGTTGTTATTCCTTATATGTATTCAGATTTAGTAGAAATTCATCAATACATGACAAGCGCACAATTTTTAACTGGATTTGGCATAGTGCAAGGCATACCTGGACCGATGTTTAGCTTTAGTGCGTATGCAGGTGGTTTAGCTGCTCAAACTGAAGGTGCATTTATTCAAGT
>SBGC01000044.1 GCA_006226985.1 Bacillota bacterium
GTTTAGATGTAATTTAACCCAATTTCACGTAATTTTTGAGCATAATCGGTATCTTCGTGATGAAATTTTAGAATGTAGAATGTAGATCCACTACCTGACATTAAAAAACGAACCTTTGCTTTTTTTAATTTCTGATGGATTTCATTGAGTTTTGGATATAAACTGATCGATGTTTTCGTTAAATCATTATATGTTTTCGTGAAAAATTTCTTATATTTTTCATTAATATACAATTTAAAGAGTCTATTAAACGTATTTTTTTTCGAAACTAGTTGATGCTTTTCGAAAACAGCTTTCGTTGATGACTCAATATCTGCTTTTATCAAGTATATTTTATCAATGGGGGGTGTATGAATGAATAATAAATGCTCTCCTCGACCGTGCACATAAGACGTTTGATTATGCAAACAAAAGAGTGTATCAGATCCTAACGATATCGCTATATCTTCCATTTCACCGATTGACAAGTTTAAATCCCATAAACGGTTCAACCCTCTTATGGTTGCTGCAATATCTGCCGAACCTCCAGCTAGACCCGCACCAATCGGTATGTTTTTCTCTAAAGAAATCAATGCTCCCTTTAAAACATGATATTTTTTTTGCATCATCAGAGCGGTTTTAATAATCGCATTATTTTCAATGTCTACATTCGTATGAAGTTTAATTTGATCATTATTTTCGAATGTTAAAACATCATGCAAATCAATGGGCATCATAATCATTTTAAGTTCATGATATCCATCGCTTCTTTTTTGAAATACATCGAGTGCTAAGTTGATTTTTGCATATGCAAGTTCTTTAATCAAAATGCCACACCTCCGAAAGACACATAAAGTCTTCAATGGATAACATTTCTGCACGAACATCTTTGTTAAATCGTTGTTGAATGAGCATAGCTTCTAGTTGATCTTTTGGTATGTTAAATGCTTGATGCCAGTTATTAACAATCGTTTTTCTCTTTTGACGAAAACCTTCTTTAACAATGGATAAAAATCGTTTCTCTTGATGTTGATCAAGTAATGGTCTTTCTCTTTTTTCAATTCGAATAACTGCACTATCTACATTTGGAACTGGGTAAAACATATGTCTTTTAACATCAAGCATTTTATATGCATGTGTATGATATTGTAAGATGATGGACAGTGCGTTATATTGTTTGTGATTTGGCTTTGCTAAAAGTCTTTCGCAAACTTCCTTTTGGATCATGAGTGATGCAGTTTTCACGTTATGTTCTTCAAGCAATTTGAATAAAATAGGCGTTGTAATATAATAAGGAACATTTGCTACGACATGTAGATCATGCTGGTAAATAGATAGATCAGCTTCTAAAAAATCATCATAGATCACTGATAGATTTTCATACTTCATTTCGATTTCATCGAGGATAGGTTTTAGTGATACATCAATCTCATAAGCAACAACATCCTTAGCTAATGATGCTAAAAAAGTAGTGAGAGCTCCTTGCCCCGGTCCTACTTCAATAACATGCTTATCTTCAATTTTTGATTCTTTGACAATTTTTTGTAAAAGATTTTTATCTCTTAGAAAGTTTTGTCCAAATCTTTTTTTAGCTTGATGATTCACTTTAAAACCTCAGTAACTTCGTTTTGTGTAATACCAAATAAATGAAGTCTTTGATAAAGTGTTTTACCATTGACATATCCTATATGCAAAGCCTTCGTTAAAATCATTCTTCTTTGTTTTGAGTCACTATGACCCGTTAATTTTAGTTCATGTAAAAATGCATGTGTGACATCACTTGAAGACTTAATATAAGGTCTCATCATATGAAGTGAATTTTTAATGACTTCATCAGAAGCGTGCTCAACACCTACTTTTTTACCGTTATCACTGATTGCTTCTTCTTGGTCTAAAAATGCATGATACACATGTTTTAATTTCTTACTCACAATACGTCTAATACGATCACCGGCATGATCTGGATCTAAAAATAAGATGATATCATGTGTTTGATCAAGATTTTCTAACACATCAAGTGTTGATAAATCGATGGCCGAACCATTAGTTGTGATAACTTGAATGTTTGGAAATAATGATTTGAGTCTCATCATATCATTTTTTCCTTCAACAACATATATCTGAGGTCTCATTTTTTCCGGTAAAAGAATTTAGGGTCTGTTTTTTTACCACTTTGCATGAGACTTGCAATAATTTGTGATTGATCTTTAAGCGTTGATACTTGACCGTCTTCCAATAAAATATAGATCTTATCTCCAAAGTTTTCACCATCATCTTTATACGTACTATTTTCAACTGTGCGATACGATGTGAAATACTTTAACTCTTCTTTCGAGTATGATTGTTCGATTTCTCTTATTTTATCTTGATTTTCTGGTGTTTGGTTAATATATCCCCAAATATGACGATTTAAAAAATCATCTGCTAATGATCTTAAGATATCATCTGTGGATTTTGTAAAACTTGCGATTAATCCGTTGATATAATAATCATCTATCTCTAGATAATTGTCTAAATCTCTTGGATTATGAATAATCTTCTTTAACGCATCAACATCTCCTCTAAACGGAAAATTCATGATGAGTAAATCTTTGACACGTAAATAAATCTTCTCTAAAATAACTTCATATGCTCTTGAAACAGGGTGATAGTATACTTGCCAATACATATGATATCTACTAATTAGATAATTTTCGATTGCATGAATACCCGATAACTTAAAAACAACCTGTCCATTTTTGATATACATCACGCGTATTAAGCGATCTAAGTCGATGTGTCCATAGGCAGCCCCTGTAAAATAAGCGTCACGCTCTAAATAATCAAGACGGTCCACATCTAATTGACTTGATATCAATTGTTCGATTAATGGAAACTTCTTTGTTTTACGAATCACCGATGCAACATCTGATGCAAAGTCTTTATCAATCGTATTAAGTAAAGTGCTCAATTCCTTATTTGATTCAATCAATTTCGCACCAATCTTTTCATGATTCACACCAAAAATATCTTCAAATGCATGTGAATATGCTCCATGACCAATATCATGGAGTAATGCTGCACATAAAAAGATCAGTTTTTCTCTTTCACTTAATGCATTTCTAACATCAGGAACAGTTAAAAAACGATTAGCAATCTCATAAACACCTAGACTATGACTAAATCTAGAGTGTTCTGCACCATGGAATACCATTTGTACACCGCTGAGTTGTCTAACACGTCTTAATCGTTGAAAGAGTGTCGTGTTGATTAACTTTTTAATCAGTTCATAATCTACATGGATATAACCATATAATGGATCTTTAAACACCTGTTGTTTAGGTAATTTGTTCATCATAGGTCCCCCTTCGAGTGAAAAAAGTGCCTGATTCGGCACTATTCGATAATTTGATATGATTTAACTAACTCGACTTCGTCACCAGTATTAAGCATAAATGCACTACCATCATCGGTATCCAAATGACAATCGAGTTTAAATGAAGCATGAACACGGCACAATACATTATCTAATATACCAGCTTTAATTCCAGAAACTTTGAGACTAACAACTTGACGATCAGTCACACCAAATTCTATACCTTCTTCTAAAGAAAAATGAATATGTCTATCAGCAATAATAACGCCTTCTTTAATCTCTACTTGTCCTTTAGGACCGATTAAAGTAGCTGCACCTGAGCCCTTAACATCACCTGATGAACGAACAGGAGCATCAAACTTATAACGAAGTGCATCACTTCGTGAAATTTCAACTTGCGAAGCTGGACGAACAGGTCCTAAAATACGTACGCCTGCTAAAAGTTTCCCCGCTGGACTTACAACATCCACCTTTTCTTCAGCTGCATATTGCCCTGGTTGAGATAAATCTTTCATAATGGTTAATTGGTATCCTTTACCAAAAAGGATTTCTAAATGTTCTTGTGTCAGGTGTAAATGACGACCCGAGATGCCTACTGGTATTTTTTTCATGTGTAATTCCTCCTACATACGTAGTGATTATATCATTTATTATGGTTCTTTTCAATGTAAATATGGTAATATATAGCCAAGAGAGGGGTGTATCTATGCCAACGATTTTTTCAAAAATAATCAATAAAGAAATTCCTGCTAATATTGTATATGAAGATGACTTAGTGGTTGCTTTTCTTGATATCTCACAAGCAACAAAAGGACATACTTTGGTTGTCCCAAGAGAACCATTTCAAAACATTTTTGAGATACCAGAAGCATTAGCTGCTCACGTCTTTTTAGTTGCTACAAAATTAGCTACTTCAATTAAGAGTGCTTTTCAAGCAGATGGTATGAATATTTTAAGTAATAATGGTGAAGTTGCCGGACAAACTGTCTTCCATTTCCATCTTCATTTAATTCCTCGTTACGACAAAGAAGAACTCAAATTCCCACTTAAAAATAATATGGGTAATTTAAGTCCTGAGGAATATAAAGAAAGAGCACGACTCATTAGAGCGGCTCTATTATAAATTTGACACCTTGATTAACATTTTCAACAGATAGTTTTAGGTTAAAATGCTCACATGTTCTTTGGACGATGCTCATGCCTAATCCAAACTGTCCTTTTTGACCTTTTTCATAAGGTTTAAAACTTTGTTCAATGAAATTTTTTGAAATAGGCTCACCATCGTTAAAGAAGGTGAGTTTTTTATTTACTAGTTCAATGATAATTTTAGTTTTAGCATAACGTATCGCATTATCAATAATGTTATTAAATGCTGTGTATAAATTATCTTTGATTCCATAATACGTAGAATCATCTAGTTTTAA
>SBGC01000171.1 GCA_006226985.1 Bacillota bacterium
ATATACTTAGTTTGATTTTCTTGTATGTGTATATATGGGGAATACCTAAATTAAAGTATCAATAAAAGACACCTCGGGTGTTTTTTTATTTTTCTATGGTGATAAAATAGATATAGATGAAATGAGGTGACATGATGAAAACTGTTGGATTATTAGGTGGTATGAGTTTTGAGTCCACAACAGAATATTATAAAAAAATGAATCAACTTGTTCAACAAAAACTTGGTGGATCTCACTCTGCTCAACTCTTGATGTATTCATTTGATTACGATGAACTTGAAAAACTTTTAGAAAGAAATGATTGGGATAAGATCACCCATAGACTTGTCGAAGAAGGACTTAAATTAAAACAAGCTGGAGCTTCATATATCGTTTTATGTGCTAACACGATGCATATTGTTGCTGATAAAGTAGAACATCATGTAGGCTTACCATTAATTCATATCGCTAAATCAACGAGAGCACATGCAGTTAAGCACAGTTACAAAAAAGTGTTATTACTTGGGACGAAATATACGATGAATCATCCAATGTATAAGACACTTTTCAATGATGAGCATATTGAAATCATCACACCAAATGATGACGAGAAAGAAATGATCCATCAAACCATCTATCAAGAACTCATTCGAGGTCAATTCTTAGATGCTAGTAGACAGAAGTTAATTAAAATTATTAAAAAATATGAATTAAAAGGTATAGAAGCAGTCATTTTAGGTTGTACAGAAATCCCATTACTCATTCATCAAGAGGATGTTGAATTACCGATTTTAAATACCATGGAACTTCATATCAGGGATATCGTTAACCATATGTTAGAAGAATAAATAATGCTTCAAAAATTATGAAATCATTTTCATTTTCTTTTTGTTGATTTATCGTATTTATCGCGTATAATGACTGTTGTATGTTGAGGATTTGGAGTGCATCATGGCAAATATTTTATCTAAAATTGGATGGTTTATTAAAGAGCGTTGGAAGACTTATGTTTTCATGCTTTTTTTACTCTTATCGATTGCAGCTATCTCACTTTCACCAGCTTATGTTTTAGGAAAAGCCATTGATACCATCGTATCTGGAAAACTCAATCAAGCATCACTTTTTATGCTCGTTTTTTTACTTATTTTATTACCTGTTACACGATATTCCATAAGCTTTTTATATAATCATTTATCACATAAAACAGCACAAACACTATCGTTTAAATTAAGACAAAAATATTTATCGCATCTCTTTGAGATGGATTCACAATTTTATGAAAAATATCAAAAAGGTGATTTAATCTCTCGTGTGACTGCTGATTTGGACGCTATTACACAAGCAGCAACTTCACTTTTAGAAGGTATTATTTTTAACGTAGGAGTTATAATATTTGCGATTGGTGTCATGGGTTTTTCAATTAGTTGGAAATTAACACTCATTTCAATCACCATTATGCCCATTGGATTAACCATCTTAAATATTATTCGTCATAAAAAGCGTAAATATATAAAAATTCATCGTGAAATATATGCAGACATGACTGAAAAAGTACTCGAATCAGTCGAAGGTCAAAAAGCGATTCGTGCGTATGTTCAAGAAGATAATGATTTAGTCAAACAATATGAAGCGATTGATAAAGATATTGAATCATGGCGATATATTGTTAAATATGAAAACTGGTTTAACCCACTATTTGAAATTATTTATGGTATCGCTTATATTTTAGCTTTTGGTTTTGGTATTTATTTCATTATTCAACAAGAACTTACTCTAGGTGAATTGATTATTTTCGTTTCCTATGTAGGGATGCTTTTTGGTCCGATTATTTCGATTTCAACCATATTTACTCAAATCAATAACGCAACCATTTCCATTGATCGTTTTGATGAAATTATGAAACAAGAGCCTGTTGTACATGACGAAAATGATTCGAAGCCAATTATCCATTTTAATGAGATTCATTTTAAGAATGTTACATTTAAATACCCTTTCGATAAAGCACCTGTGATTAAAAACATTAGTTTTTCTATCCAAAATGGACAAACGATCGGAATTGTAGGACCAACAGGAGCTGGAAAATCAACATTAATTAGACAATTACTTAGAGAGTTTAATGTCACAGACGGTCAAGTTTATATTGATGGAATTTCCATTGAAGATTACAAAATCGAAGATATTAGAAATCTAGTTGGCTATGTACCTCAAGCACATATGCTTTTCAAGCGTAGTGTTGATGAAAATATTATGATTGGTAACCCTCAAGCACCCCATGAAGCGCTTGATAAAGCTGTTAAGCTTGCTGATTTTGAAAAAGACCTTCAGTTTTTACAAGATGGTTTAAATACGATGGTCGGAGAAGCAGGAGCAACCCTTTCTGGTGGACAAAAACAACGTTTATCCATTGCTAGAGCACTCATTAAAGATCCTGAAATACTCATTTTAGATGATTCACTTTCTGCTGTTGACGCAAAGACAGAAGATACGATCATCGAACATCTTAAAGCATTTAGAAAAGGTAAAACAAATATCATTGTCGCTCACCGCTTTTCAGCAGTTAGAGATGCAGATATTATTTTAGTGCTCGAAGCAGGCAAAATCACACAAAGAGGAACCCATGATGAGCTTCTCAGAGAAGATGGATGGTATAAACATCAATACATTCATCAGATGACGATGAGGTGACATCATGAAAACAATGAAAAAAGTATGGAGATATATCTCCAAATATAAAAAATTACTCTATATTTCCTTAACAGCTATGTTGATTGTTCAAGCATTAGGTTTGGCTGCACCACTGATTGTTAAGACCATATTAGACGATTATTTAGTTGGTATCGAAAGACCATGGTATCAATCAAATACTGATGAAGGCGTTCTCTATTTAGGTGAATATTATCAACAAGATGAAATTAATGACCAAGCATTATCTGTTGTCATTTATGAAGGCAAATATTACGCAGTTTTTGATGATGTCGTTCAAGGAAATAAAAACATCGTTAACGATGTATTAACCATTAAGACACAAGATGGACAAACATATACCTATCAAGTGGAAAGACTTTCAAAGGATCAAGTATTAGCGTTTTACAATCCTTATGTAAAACCATTAACCGTTTTAATTATTTTACTCATCGTTAGATTTTTCTTACAAGTCTTATTTACGTATATTCAACGTATTTCTACCTCGATGATTAATGTCAATATTGTTAGGGATGCACGAAAAGATGCGATTCGGTCACTACAAAAAATGCCTATGACCTATTTTGAAACAGAACCCGCTGGTAAAATTGCCAACCGAATCATTACAGATGTTGGGGGAATGATGAATTTATTCTCAACCATCATGAACCTACTTGTAAATGCAACGCTTGCCGTGGTTTTCGCTTATATTGGTATGTTTTACCTTGATTCAACGTTAGCACTCCTCACATTTATTGTCTTTCCTGTTGTTTATGTCTGGTTAAGATATTTCATGAAAAAACTTAATAAGATTGCAGTTAAAGTCAATGAACAAAATTCAATGATTACAGCACAACTGAATGAAATCATCAATGGCATAGGTATTTTGCAAATATTTAATTTTAGGAAACAAACTGAAAAGCGATTTAATGACTTATCACAAGACTTTGTTAATGAAAAAATTAAAGAAAATAAACTCCATTTATCAATCGGTTGGAACTTAATCCGTTTACTCGGTGCTTTAGTGACTGCAGTGATTGTTCTATACTTTGGTAACGGTTATCTGACCATTTCAGGTTTTGTTGTAAGTGCAGGTATTATTTACGCATATAATGACTATTTATCACGTTTAATAGAACCAGTTGGAACACTTTTTAGAGAAATTGGTAATCTCCAACATGCAATCGTTCGTACAGAGCGTATATTTAGAATCATCGATGGTGAACAAGAAGATGGAAGTTTTACGGAGATTCCACGTTTTAAAGGTGATGTTAAATTCGATAATATTTGGTTTTCATATGAACCAGGGAAACCTGTTTTAAAGGGTGTTGATCTCGATATTAAAGCAGGTCAAATGATTGGTTTAGTCGGTCATACAGGTTCTGGAAAATCATCACTTGTATCACTACTTATGCGATTTTATGATTTTAAAGACACCGATATGGGTCATATTTATGTCGATGGCATGGATATTACCAATTATACAAAACGAACTTATCGCACACATGTAGGCATTATTTTACAAGACCCTGTGATTTTTAAAGGCACAATGGCTGATAATGTTCGATTTGGTGTGAAAGATGTTAGTGATCAAGAAGTTGAAGACATCTTAAGAAACATCGGTGGTGGGAAACTCATTGATAAGTTAGAAAACGGTGTGAAACAAATGATTACTCGTGGCGGTGGAAATCTTTCAGTCGGTGAAAAACAAATTATATCCTTCGCTCGTGCTGTTGTCCACAATCCTGCAGTTTTAGTGATGGATGAAGCGACTGCCAACATTGATACAGAGACAGAAAACATGATTCAGCATGCACTTGAAAAGGTTAAAGAAGGTAGAACAACCATTGTCATTGCTCATCGTCTATCGACCATTAAAAATGCACATAAAATTGTTGTTTTAGAAAATGGTATGAAGGTTGAAGAGGGTAAGCATAAGGATTTACTTGCAAAGAATGGTGTTTATGCTAATATCTATCGTTCACAAATAAAAATTGATCAACAGTTACTTGAACAAAATTAAAGACACTTTTCGTGTCTTTTTTCAAATGTCATTTAAAAATGATGTGAAATATTGCGAAAATGCTAA
>SBGC01000081.1 GCA_006226985.1 Bacillota bacterium
TAGAAAATATTAAAGAAATGAGGAAAATTTAATGATTGACTATCAAGGACAAAAATATCAAGATGTTATTGGACAACAAGGATTAGTGGTTGTACAATATTTTGCAACATGGTGTGGACCATGTAAAATGTTGAAACCTGTCTTAGAATCATTAAGCACAGAGTTGACTGACGTTAAGTTTTACCGCGCAGACATCGATTTATACAGAAATCAAGCGATTGAAGCAGGTATTCGCAGTGTTCCAACAGTTGTCGTTTACAAAGACGGCGAAGAAGTTGATCGCACAAGTGGTTACCAACCAAAAGAAAAAATTCAGTCTTGGCTCAACCAATTCAAATAATTAAAGCACAGTAGTGCTTTTTTTATTTTTAAAAAGAGTGTATAATAGCAATGGTGATTCTATGGATGGATTTTTACTCATCAATAAGCCTGTTGGCATGACATCTCATGATGTTGTCTATAAGGTGAAAAGAAAACTTCATATCGATAAAATAGGTCACACAGGAACGTTAGATCCTTTTGCAAGTGGCTTACTCATACTATGTCTTGGAAAAGCGACGAAACTTCAATCGCTTTTTTTAAACGCAGATAAAGTCTATGAAGGAACCATCATTTTGGGTAAACATTATGACACTTATGATCATACAGGACATGTGATAGCAACAGATGATAAAATCATAGATGAAGCAAAGTTGAGATTAACCATTCAAGAAATGAATCAAACCTATATGCAATACCCACCGATGTATTCAGCAAAGAAACATGAAGGACGAAAACTCTATCAGATTGCTCGAAAAGGTGAAACTGTTCAAGTTGAACCGAGAGAAGTCAATATCTATACATTCAAGATAACATCACCTTATATCGATCATGCGTTTGATTTTTATGCGCATGTTTCTAAGGGGACATATATTCGATCACTTGCAGTTGATCTTGCTGAAAAACTAGGCACTTATGGTGCTTTATCACGACTAAATCGAATAAAAATAGCTACTTATGATGTCAGTCAAGCAAAAACAATTGAAGAAGTTGAAATCAGCGATATGATATCTTTAGAGACCTATTTTAAAGATGAACCTGTTATTGTTTTAACTGATTATATGTGCAAACTTGTTCAAAATGGTGTATATTTAGATGAGAGACAGACAACAATTAATCAAAATTTTATCGTCAAAAATGAATTAGGTCATATGATTGCCTATTATGAAGTTATTGGCGAAAATACATACAGACCCTATGTCATTTTTTAGGAGCAAACATGAAAATCATTATTGATCAATACCAACATATTAAAAACAATGAACCAATTACCATAACGATGGGTAATTTTGATGGTTTGCATCTTGGCCATCAACAACTTATCGAGCGTGTTTTATCATATAAAGATACTAAACATGCCATTTTGACATTTGATCCACATCCATCAGCAGTTTTAAGAAAACAACCCTTTAGAACACTCACTCAACGAAATGATAAAATCGAATTATTTTCAAGATTCGCACTTGATTACGCATTTATTGTAAACTTTGATATACCTTTTTCACATCTATCTGTTGAACAATTTATTCAGTTTTTAAAAGATCTATCCGTCGTTAGACTCGTTATAGGACGTGATGCACGTTTTGCCTATCGTGGAGAAGGAACGATTGATCACTTAAAGAAATATTTCATGGTAGATGTTTTAGATGATATGTTATATAACAATACGCGTGTTTCAACAACCTATATTAAAGATTTTTTAACGAGTGGAGATCTTGGATCAGCAAGAAAACTACTCAATAGACACTATCATATTAAAGGTATTGTAGTTCATGGGAATAAAGTCGGTCATAAACTTGGATTTCCTACAGCAAACATCGATTATGGCCAGTATTTCTTGCCGAAAATGGGTGTTTACTACGTACGTGTATTACTTGATGACAAGTGGCATCACGGAATGGCAAACATTGGAAATAATCCGACATTGAACTATTCATTTGAAAAAAGATTAGAAGTTTATATCCTCGATTTCGACCAAAATATCTATGGAAAAGAAGTAGAAATTGCCTTCTTTCATTACTTAAGACAAGAATTAAAGTTTAAAAATAAGAGGGAATTAATTGAGCAACTTAAAAAAGATGAAGAGGCAGTTCGAAATCTTACAATTTAAAATTTTTATGTTATAATTAATCTATGAGGTGGTTATATGAAACTTATTCTAGCGATTGTATCCAATGATGATGCAAATAAAGTCCAAAAAGCACTAGTTAAAGATCGTTTCTTTTCAACACGCTTAGCAACCACAGGTGGTTTCTTAAGAGCAGGTAATGTGACATTCCTTATCGGTGTCAATGATGAAAAAGTACCACAAGCTTTAGAGATTATTGAAGCTCATAGTAAAAAGAGAACGAAACTTGTTCCAAACACAATCGTTAATGAGTTTGGTTCATTCTCAGCACTACCTATTGAAGTCGAAGTAGGTGGAGCAACTGTATTTGTCGTTAACGTGGATCAATTTGTGAAAATATAGTTGCAAATTTATCAAAACATGTTACAATAAAAAAGGCGATAACAAGGTTTAGGGAAAGCCGACCCATACTTTAGTTAATCGAGAAAGGAATTTTACAATGGCACTTTCAAAAGAAAGAAAGAATGAAATCATCAAAGCTTATGCAACAAAAGAAGGAGATACAGGTTCTCCAGAAGTTCAAATTGCAGTTTTATCAGAAGAAATTACTGATTTAAACAGCCATTTACAAAAGCATATACATGATTTCCATTCACGTCGTGGTCTTTATATGAAGATCGGACAAAGACGTCGCTTACTAACGTATTTACGTAATAAAGATGTAAATCGTTATCAAGTACTTATTGAAAAACTTGGACTACGTCGATAAAAAAGATTGCAAACGCAATCTTTTTTTTATCGATTAAAGAGTTCTGTTAATAATTCAACAATTGAACGTGACGTACGATAACTATAGATAACCTCACGTGCAATATAGGGTCTTGCTGTAATCATTCCATCAAGTTCATATCTTAATACTTTCTCCATATCAGGAATTTCAGAAACTGTCCATGCATAGACTTTTTTACCGCGTGCTTGAAGTGTTTTTATCACTGCAGAAGCATTAACAACAAAGCGTTGTTCAAGTCCATAATAATCAACAAAAATATCATTAGATAAAACGTTAATATCACCATAGAAGCTTGAAATAAGTAGTAACGTTTTAATGTCTGGATTTAAATTTTTAATGCGTACGAGTTGATTTCGGTTGGTGGATAACACAACAGATTTATCGATCATATTATAAAGCTCTAGCGTTTCAACAAGTTGTTGATCCATGATTTGACTGTTTGTTTTTATATCTATAAAAACATTTACTTGACCATCAATAAATGCTAACACATCGATAAGTGTTGGTATTTTTTCATCGAGATAGTCTTCTGAAAACCACGAACCGGCATCTAAATCTTTAATCTGATCATAAGTTAAGCTATCTAACCTACTGTTTGTATCAATGTTAGTTGTTCGTCTTAGCGTATAATCATGCATGAGTACAATGACATGATCGCTCGTTAATTGGACGTCAAATTCGATAATATTTGCACCTTGTTCCATAGCGAGTGCAATGGATGCTATCGTATTTTCTGGTGCATCTTTAGAAGCTCCACGATGGGCAACAATATCCATTTGTTGCAACGCATCAACATAATCAGAAGGCTCTAAAACAAGGCTGAAAATAGTTGTGATATTTAAAATGATTAATACGATGATGGTAAAAATTGTGCCTCTAACAACCCATTTTAAATCATTTTGTCTTATATGAATTTTTTGAGGAATCTCTTGGGTCAATTCAAGACCATGTGCTTCTTTATAATCATAATACCAAGAAGATATGAGTGCAAAATTGATAGGTACTAAAATAATTGATGCCAGTAATCCGATAAAGGAGTATGTTGAGTACAAAACGGTGAGTAAGAATCCTAATACATATTCTTGTCCACGTGTGATACTGATAATCGCACCAATCAATAAAATGACGATAATATAAATGCCATATAAAATGATATTAATTAAAAAATTGACTAAAATAAATTCACGGATCATTTTAAATCGTTGATGATGTAAAATCTTTCGACTCATTTGATAAGCTTCTTTAAAATGCATCCGGTCAATCGTGAAAAGATGCACTGAAAATATTGTTTCAATAAAAATAACTAAAGATATGATAACAAAAACATAAAGTGTATACGTGAAAAATGGCATTTGTCTAATTTGAGATGTAATGTAATCAGGAACATTAATCGTTGAAGCAATCCCAACAATATGAAAAGCTTGAATCACAAAGATAAAGAAAAATGAAGGCACAATGATGAAAACATTGTATCTAATCAATGTTTTACCTACACGTTTCAAGCCTGAAATCAAGAAATCAAGAAAATCGATATGTTCTTCTTTACGTCCTAAATCATATAATAAGGCAAGGAACGTTAATTCAATGACGATATAGATACTAATGATCACTGCAAGTATAAATAGGGCAATTAATGTCGTTGGTTTAAGTAAAAATGAAATAAGAATTTGATTGGTAATAAAAGGTAGACCAGATACTTCAATCGAGAAGTGAAAGATTAATCGTGTGAGTGGATAGATGACAAAAAAACCAATCAAACGGTAAAGAACCTCAAAAAGAAGTAATGGTTTTATGTTATATGATAATGCTTTATAGACATTTTTAATTGGTTTTAATAACATGT
>SBGC01000065.1 GCA_006226985.1 Bacillota bacterium
ATTGGTTCAACGATGAATATTGTTGAAACATTAGAAATCGAAGTAACAAAAACAGGCTCAGATACTGTCTTAGCACATATTATTAAAACCGTGGAAGATACTGCATTAATTAAGCCTAAAGCTCAACGTATCGCAGATAGAATTGCACAACTCTTTGTTCCTGTGGTGGTTACGATATCAATACTTGTTTTCTTCGCATGGTTTTTAGTTGTTGATGGTGGTCATGAATTATCCCATGCATTTGGACCAGCGATTGCTGTTTTAGTTATTAGTTGTCCGTGTGCGCTTGGCCTTGCAACGCCAACAAGTATTTCAGTCGGTAGTGGAATTGCATTTAAAGAAGGTATCTTGTATAAGGGTGGCGAATTCTTTGAAATCGCCAATAAAATCAGTGCAATCGCTTTTGATAAAACAGGAACACTCACGAAAGGTGAACCTGAGATGTCCGACTTCATTGGTGACAAAGAAACGCTTAAACTATCTGCCTCACTTGAAAAACATTCCAATCACCCAATTGCTAAAGCGATAGTTGATGCATATGATGAAGAGCTTGATGAAGTGTCAGATTTTGAAGTTTTACTTGGTAAAGGAATTAAAGGGATTATTTCTGGCAAAACGATTTATGTCGGTAGTATCAACTTAGTTAAAGAATTAAAGCTTGATGTGTCTTCTTATAACTATGAAACATATTTGAAACAAGGTAAGACAGTCTTCTTTACTGTATATGATCATGTTATTGTGAATATGATTGCTGTTGAAGATCCACTTAAAGATACTGCTCTTGGTGTGATTAAAGAGTTAAAGAGAAGACAAATTACACCTTATATGATTACAGGTGATCAAGACATCACTGCGAAATATATTGCCTCTAAATTAGGGATTGATCATGTATTTTCTGAAGTATTACCTCATGAAAAAGCTGAAAAGGTGAGTCAAATTCAAAAAGAAGGACACGTGGTAGCCTTTGTTGGAGATGGTATTAATGACGCCCCAGCTTTAAAAATGGCCGATGTTGGCTTTGCAGTTGGTAGTGGTTCTGATATTGCAATTGATACATCCGATGTCACACTCATGAGTCTTGATTTAGGTTTAGTGATTAAAGCGATCGATTTATCACTTGCAACACTAAAAAATATTTATTTAAACTTCTTTTGGGCATTCGCATATAATGTTGTCATGATTCCACTTGCAGCTATTGGTTTATTAAACCCATCACTTGCTGGTATTGGTATGGGATTTAGTAGTATTATGGTTGTCTTAAACGCATTATCGTTAAAATTATTTAAATTTAAAAACATACAAACGGAGGAATAAGAAATGAAAGTTTTAGTACCTGATATGTCATGCAAACATTGCGTGATGAAGATTGAAAAACAAATCATGATGGATGGTTTAAAGGCGAAAGTCGATCTTGAAACCAAATCCGTAAGTTTTAATAAAGATTCAGATTTAGATAAAATCTCTGAATCAATCAAAAAAGCAGGATATACACCCGAAGTATGAGAATTATCGGTGGAACGCATCGAGGTCGAATACTCGATCGTGTCGGTAAAGACTCAACAAGAGAGTCTGCAGATATGGTCAAGCTAGCAGTCTTTAATATGATTGGTGTTCAGATGCATGGTATGGTTCTTGATTTATTTGCAGGATCAGGTGCATATGGCCTAGAATCCATTTCTAGAGGAGCTAGTCACGTCTATTTAGTTGATAAAGATAGAGATGCATGTAAAACGATGCATCTGAATGCTCAAAAACTGGATATGCTTGAACATGTCTTTATATTGAACCAAGATTATCAACGATTTTTGGATGGTTTAAGTCATACCATCCTTTTTGACTATGTCTTTTTAGATCCACCTTACGAGATGGATGTTTACGAAAGTGTTATCTTAAAACTTATCCCAAACTTAAACGTCGATGGCTTCGTTATTTGTGAATCAAAAAAACAATTGGTCTTACCAGAAAAGATCGAAAGTTTGACAAAAATTAAAGACAAAACATACGGCATAAAGCGTATTTCTATTTATCAAAAATCGTGATATAATACACCTAAGTGAAACATTTTGGGGGTTCATGATGAGATTTAAAGATATCGTTGAAAACATAAAAGTATATTGGTCAAAAAGATCTTCAACAAGTCGTATTGGCCTTGTTTTGTTTTTTGTGGTTTACTTAATCATTCCACAACCTTTTATTATCGTAGCTGGCGGTATGGTTTTATTTGCATCATTTCAAGTCGTTAAAAAAGTATCTCATTGGTTTTATATCGCGATACCAGCCATTATGATCATCTACGCATTAGGTCTATCTTTATTCATACTTATGCTCTTTTTAACGACAGATTCTGTGACTGAAGATGAATATGTTATCACAGAAGATCCCTTAACGACACGTGAAGAATTTTTCTACAAGGAGATGATCTATGAGCTTGATTTTTATCAAGTAGACCCTATTAACACCGATCATATCTTAAATTTTGAAATGCTCAGCCTTGTAGGTTACAGAAGAGGATATTGGTTTAATAGAGCACCAAAAGATCATGCACAGTTACTCATGACACCACACTCGAATCTACCTGATGTCGAATTAGAAATATACCTATATAATCAATCAGGAGCAGAGTTAGCATACTATTCTTTCATGGATAATATTCATGAAGTGATTCGATATGAAGTGCCAGAAGATATCATATCCATTATTATTCAAATTGAAAATATTCAAGGTGATATTTTATATGATAGTGGTGAAATAGCGATTTATCATGATATCGATTATAATCCAAATCAGATTGCTAAAGGTGGTCAATATGATCCGAATCCTGTAGCCACCTATGTTTTAAATGCATTTGCTGCTCACTTAGGTGCTTTATTCATCATCACAATGCTCGTTTCAGTTAATAATACATATCAAAAATGGATAAAAAAAGTGACTAAATAGTCACTTTATTTTTTTATTCGATTTAATCTCGATACGTCCTTTGCTATCTTCAACGATGGTAATGATCCGATAATGGTATTTTTCAAATGAATCAAAGATTTGTGTAAATGATAGGTGTGACTCTCTAAGTTCTTTTTCTTTTAACATATCAATTTTATCGTTGGTTGCTACCCAATACACATAATAAATATGTGTTTTTTTGTTGTCATCGAAACTGATGATTTTACCAATAGGATCGACAATATACTGATCATTTTTGAAAAAATCGTTTATTTTAACACTTAGCTTTTTCTTAGGTACATCATAGGTGTAATATCTTTTGTCATCTCTACCGATAATGAGAATGACTTGTTCTGTTTGAATGAGTGATTGCTTCATGAAAAAATAGATACCAACAATTAAGATAATTACTGAAAATCCCATGATTAGATATTTCGACCAATCTTCGACAAATAAATATCCTAAAAAACCGAATACGATACCAAAAACTCCAAGTAAAGTTGATAATAAGGTTGTTTGATAACTTGTTTGGACATCTGTTTGTATGCCTTTAAGTTTCTTCGTTGTTTGAAGTTTAGGTACGTTTAACCCACCAGTTAATCGTATAAAAATCACAAATGCTAAGACAACTGGTAACAAATACCGCATGATACCAAAGATAATGATGGTAATATTCGCTCCAAGATTAATCCATCTGATTAATTGGACTGTTTCAGATATGAGTAAAAAAACAAAAATAACCATCGGAATGGTTTTATTACGATTTAAAATAGAGTAGATAAAGTATGTCAACATTAAATAGCTACCAAAGCTAATAAATGCTTGTATAAAAAGATCCATGATGTCCCTCATTTTCACATATTTTACTTCATTATAATGAATTAAATCGAATATGTCAAACTCAAGCTTTTTATGCTTGTAATTTATAGTTTTATCAAGTAAAATAAAGAGTAGCATAGAGGGAGTTGAAGGATATGGTACTTTGGTTAGCAATCGTTTTAATCGTTGTTGCTTTACTCGTAGGAGCAGTTATTGGATTCTTTTTAGCACGTCGTTGGTTCAAACGTTATTTAGAGAAAAATCCACCAATGAATGAAAAGATGATCCGCGAAATGATGCGTCAAATGGGTAGAACACCATCGGAAAAACAAGTGCGTCAAATTATGGCGTCTATGAATCAATTCAAATAAAATAAAGACATGTTATGTCTTTTTTTTCTAGGTGACTTATGAGTATATTAAACGACTTTAAAAAAAATATTTTTACATATGGTAGAGAGCTTGAAAAAAGTTTATATCTTTATTATTTTGAAGAAGGAAAAGTTGATGATGTTATAAGAGAACTTGAATATTATCAAAATGAAGATGGTGGTTTTGCTCATGGCTTAGAGCCTGACTTCATAAATCCACATTCTTCACCCATTCAAACATGGACAGCAATAACTATTTTTAGACAGATTTCTATCGATAGTGATCATCCCATTGTTAGAAAAACAATGAACTATTTAGATTCATCATTTAACAAGGAGTTAAAAAGATGGCCAAACACTATACCAACGAATAATGATTATCCGCATGCACCTTGGTGGACATATCAAATTGATCATTCATTTAATCCATCCATATCACTAGCTTCATATATCCTAATGCATGCAAAGCCTACTGATTCTGTATATCAATACGCTAAAGAAGTTATTTATGATGGCATACTCTACTTGGAAACTAAAAAAGATCAGATTGAAGTACATGAACTGAGATGTTTCATCGATATGGCAAATGAT
>SBGC01000032.1 GCA_006226985.1 Bacillota bacterium
GTAAGGTGTTGAAAAAATGACGAAATTTGAAGTTTTAAATCAACTGAATCAAAATCAGCTCGACACCAAGAAGGCTTACAAACTTTTATTCGAACAACCAAGAGAGCGAAAACCAAGAAAAGCACATTGGGTAAAGGTTAGAATCTCGATTCCGGAGTCGAGAGGTGTAACCATCTTACTAGCAGTCTTACTGGCATTACCAATTCACATTGGTATCATCAAATGGATTGTTTCGAGAAGAGCTAAACAACAGATCAGTGAACAAATCCCTATCACTCCAGGAGATCTCATCGAACTTGTATCCTTAAAAGGAGTACTTGTCAATATTCACACGAAAACAAATGAAAGAATCATGTTAAGAACGATTTAAAGAAAAAAGGAGAATATCATGAAAGAAAGAACAAAAGTAAACCCAGTTTTAACAACTTGTCCAGTTTGTAAAAATAACTTACATGTACATACATTACATTGTGATAACTGTGACACAACCATTGAAGGCACATTTACATTATCAAAATTTAACTATCTAGAATCAGAAAAACTCTATTTCATCGAAATTTTTATTAAAAATAGAGGAAATATCAAGATGATCGAAAAAGAATTAAACATTAGCTATCCAACGGTTAAAAAAATGCTAGATGATGTCATTTTAGGACTTGGTTATTCACTCGAAGCAATTGAAGATGATCCATTCTTCAAAGAAAAAGAAAAAGAAGAACCCAAAGTAAATAAATCAAGTATTTTAGAAAGAATTGAAAAAGGAGAATTAAAGGTTGCAGATGCAATCGAACTTCTTAAAAAAGGAAAGTAGGTGAAACTATGTCAAGAGCAAAAAGTGCATCAAGACAAACGCGACTTATGTCCATTTCATCATACAGTAATCTCAACGCATCACCATTCTATAATGGATTAAATTATGATTATTCAGCAACACACTTTGTTGAATTTGAAGATGTAAATAAAGAAATCAACTCTAAATTATTATTTTAAGAAAAGGAAGGTATAAACACATGTCAAAAGATCAATTAAAAGAAGAAAGAATGAAAATATTAGATTTACTTAGTAAAGGTGTTATTAGTGCTGATGAAGCAGAAAAGCTTTTATCAGCTATGGAAAAACCAGAACAACCAGCATTCAATGATCAAGTTGTTTTTGCTCAAAAGAAAAATCCATTTAGAATGCTACGTGTTTATGTAGATTCTAAAGATGGTGATGTTGTGAAGATTCAAATCCCTATCGAATTTGCTAAATTGTTAAAGACTGGTAAATTCAACATGAACTTACAAAATAGTGATATCGATATTGATGCAATCCTTGAGATGATTAACCAAGGAGTTGTAGGCGAACTTGTCAATGTTGAATCTGCAGATGGCGATATTGTAAAAATAGTAGTAGAATAAACCTATACTAAAACATTTATAGGAAACAATAAAAGCGTTTGGTCAAACGCCTTTATTGTTGTAAAAAGATGACCACATGACAACACGAAGGAGAAGAACATGCTATTTGGAAAACACTTTAGAAAATATTACATAAAGTATGGGCTATTTTTCTTGATCGGTGCAGCAGTCCTCATTTTTGTGGATTGGATTCAACTTGATATACCTAAACTTGTAGGTAGAATTATCGATAATTTAACCAATGTTCAGGATGTCGAGTATATTGAAAATGCAATTATACGTATCGGAATATTAGCAGGATTAATTACAGTAGGTCGTTTTCTTTGGAGATATACGATTTTTGGGGCTTCCAGAAGAATCGAATATAACTTAAGAAATACGATGTTTGGTCATGCTACAGCTCTTTCTCAAAGCTATTATAGCCAAGAGAAAGTAGGTGGGCTTATGACGTATTTTATTAACGATCTAGAAGCTATTCGAATGGCTTTTGGACCAGGGATTTTAATGCTTGTCGATGGACTTATGCTTGGTGGTTTCTCACTATATCGTATGGCAAGACTTAATGGCATGTTAACACTTATTGCGGCTATACCTATGGTTGCTTTAACAGTAATCTTAGTTTTTATCCGTAAACGAATTTCACAAAAGTTTAAAGAGAGACAACAATCTTTTGAAAACCTTTCTGATTTCACACAAGAAAACTTTTCAGGCATTACAGTTATTAAAGCGTTTGTTCGTGAAATTAAAGAATATATGTTTTTCCAAAAGAAAAACGAAGATTTGTATGAAAAGAATTTTGGGTTTGTTAAATACATCGTTGCAGTCAATATCTCGATAGGTATCGCACTAAACCTTGTTATTTTAACCATCGTTACGTTTGGTAGTTTCTTAGTCATTAACAGAACTGCCACAGGTTTAACAGCTGGTGAACTTACAGAATATATGAGTTACTTCTTTAGTCTCATTTGGCCTGTCATGGCTTTATCACAATTTATTCAAATTCAAAGTCAAGCAAAAGCATCAGCAACACGTATTGAAAAATTCTTAGATGCTCCAGTTGAAGTTAAAGATGATATCAATGCTTTATCATTTGATGATCTTCAAGGTAGTATCCATGTTAAAAATCTGACATTTAAATATCCTGATGGAGACAAACCTGTTTTAGAGGATGTTTCTTTTGACATTAAAAAAGGTGAAATGGTTGGTATCTTAGGCAGAACTGGCAGTGGAAAATCAAGCTTAGTTGATTTACTCCTACGCATTTATAACTTGGATAAAAACCAAATATTTCTCGATGGTCATGACATTATGGACTTATCGATAAAGACCGTAAGAAACACGATTGGATATGTCCCACAAGATAATTTCTTATTCTCAGATACTATAACCAATAACATCGGTTTCGCTTATGATACACCAGACATCGATCTAATCAAAGAATCTGCCAAATTAGCAGATGTTTATGATAATGTCATGGAGTTTAAGGATGAATTTGAAACCATGTTAGGAGAACGTGGTGTTACTGTTTCTGGCGGACAAAAACAACGTATTAGTATCGCTCGAGCACTTGCTAAAAATCCTGAAGTTCTCATCCTTGATGACTCTGTATCAGCAGTCGATACAAAAACAGAGGAAGCGATTATTTCGAATCTTCATCGTGTGAGAAAAGGTAAAACAACCATCTTTATTGCACATCGTATTTCAACGGTTAAAAAGATGGATAAGATCATTTTATTAGATCAAGGGAAAATTTCAGCAATTGGTTCTCATAAAGAACTGATGAAGTCATCACCACTCTATCAAGATATGGTCAGACGTCAAACATTAGAAAACTTAGTACAGGGAGGTGACTTGTCTCATGAAGGACTTCAAGGATAACACAAGAGAGCGTAGTGACAAGGAAGTACTAAGACGTTTAATTAGCTATATGAAGCCATATAAGAAACAATTCATGCTTGTTGTTTTACTCATGTTTGTTGCTCTTGGCATTCAAATGTTACCACCGCTTATTATTGGTTTCATCGTCAATATTATTGGATCAAATACACTTACTAAAGAAGAACAATCTATACGGATAATCATTGTAACCATTTCGTTTATTCTTGCTTTAGGACTTGGTAATTTAGTTGTCTATTACCAAAGTATACTTCTTCAAAAAATCGGACAACAAACAGTTGTTGAACTTAGAAACGAAGTGTTCAATCATATTGAACATCTATCCATTGGTCAAATTAATCAAGTACCAGTTGGTAAGCTCGTTACCCGTGTAACAAATGATACAAATACAATTGGTGAAATGTATACCAATGTTGCAGTTAACTTAATTCGAAACGTCTTATTTTTGTTTGCTGTACTCATTGCACTTTTCATTATTAGTCCTAAAATAACACTTTATGTCATTATAACTATTCCATTTGTTTTTGCTGCAACTGTGCTTTTTAGAAAGTTCTCAAGGGCTTCTTATCGTCGAGTTAGAGCAAATGTTTCTGAAGTTAATGCATTCTTGTCAGAAAATTTATCGGGAATGAAAGTTACACAAATCTTCAATCAAGAAGATAAAAAAAGATCTGAATTTAAAAATCATAGTCGAAAACTTAGAAATTCCTATTTACAAGAAATCTTAGTCTTTGGTATTTATCGACCTGTTGTTTATTTGATATCGATGGTTGGTGTTGTGCTTGTTTTATATATTGGCTATCAAGAAGTTGTATCAGGTGTCCTTTTAGCCGGAACTCTATTTACGTATTACATGTATGTTGGAGATTTCTTTGAACCAATCCAGCAATTAGCTGAACAGTTTAACACATTACAAAACGCATTTGCAAGTGCTGAAAAAGTATTTGACGTGCTTGATACAAAACCAGATATCACAGATGATCCTGAAGCGATTGAGTTAACATCATTTTCTGGCCAAATTGAATTTAAGGATGTTTGGTTCCAGTATGTACCTGATGTTTGGGTGTTAAAAGGTATAAGTTTCAAAGTTAATCCAGGCGACACGGTTGCGTTTGTAGGAGCAACTGGTTCAGGTAAAACGACAATACTCTCTCTCATTGTTCGAAATTATGAAATACAAAAAGGCCAAATATTAATCGATGGCATTGATATTAAAAAGATATCACGATCATCCCTTAGACGTCATATCGGTCAAATGCTTCAAGACGTATTTTTATTCTCAGGAACGATTAAAGATAACATTACATTAAATGATGATGAGATCACACAAGATGATGTTATTCATGCAAGTGAATACGTTGGTGCGAACACATTCATTGACAAGCTACCTGATGGTTATGAACACGTTGTCAGAGAAAGAGGTAACAATTTTTCAAGTGGACAAAGACAACTTATCAGCTTTGCGAGAGCACTTGTCTATAAACCCAGTTTAATGATCTTAGATGAGGCAACAGCTAACATCGATTCAGAGACTGAAGAACTCATTCAAGAATCTCTTGAAAAGATGATGAACATTTCCACGATGCTTATCGTTGCACATCGTTTATCAACGATTCAACATAGTGATAAGATCTTAGTCATGCAATCGGGTGAAATCAAAGAAGAAGGAAGCCATCAAGAGCTTCTAAAACAAAAAGGACTCTATTATAACTTATATCAGTTACAATATGATGAAAAAGAAAAAGTAAACGAATAAATCAGTCAAGGGATGAAAATCCCTTTATTGGTTTATAGTTTGACTATAACCATGTATCATTATAAAATAAAGGAAGTAGAAAGGGGTCAACCTATGTTAAAAAAAGAAGATTTGCAAAAATTATTAAATGAAGCCTTATCAACGGGTGCAGACTTTGCGGAAATATTTCTCGAAAACACAAAATCATCTGTGATCAGAGTTACAAGTGGGGATGTGACATCGATTGATAATGGTAATGTTTACGGAGCGGGGGTTCGTTTATTACTTGGTTTTGATGAAGTATATGGATTTACTAACCATGTCGATTATGAATCTATTTTAAAAGTTATTAAGAACTTAAGAGCATCATTTAACGGTCCAGTTCACAAGGTTAAGCCACTAGGTGATGCGAAGCCTTATCAAACGTCAGTTAAGCGTCCCATGGATAGTGTTGATGTAAAAGAAAAATCAACGAAACTACAAGATTTATCAAACAAAATTAAAAACTACGATGCTCGTATTGTCCAAGCTATCACACAACTGATTGAAACTGAACAACAAATACTTGTTGTAAATTCCAAGGGTGTTTATCAGGACGATTTAAGAACATATACGCGTGTTTTCTTCATGGCAGTTGCACAAGAAAATGGTCAAATGCAACAAGCATATGAAGGACCAGGACGTTATATGGGTTTTGAAATTTTTGATGAGATTGATGCTGATCAGTTAGCGATTGAAGTTGCGCAAAGTGCAATCATGCTACTATCTGCTGAAGATATGACACCACAAGTCATGCCTGTTGTATTGCATAACGCTTTTGGTGGCGTCATTTTCCATGAAGCATGTGGACATCCACTCGAAGCGACAGCTGTTGCGAAAGGTTTATCTCCATTTGTTGGAAAAATTGGTGAAAAAGTTGGATCGGATGTTGTCACAGCTTATGATGATGGCAACATCGAAGGAGCATGGGGTCGTCTCTCATTTGATGACGAAGGTATGCCAACACAAAAAAACTTGCTCATTGAAAATGGTGTTTTAAAAGGATACTTAATTGACTATCGCAATTCACGAAAGATGAACATGGATCCCACAGGATCTGCGAGACGTCAATCGTATAAATTTTCTCCTACTTCACGCATGAACTCAACGTTTATTGCCCCAGGTAAGGATAAATATGAAGACATTATTAAGGATACAAAATATGGATTATTCGCTAAAAAACTCGGTGGTGGAACAGTTGTTCCAGCAACGGGAGAATTTAATTTTGCTGTTCAAGAAGGCTATATGATTGAAGATGGTAAACTCACACGACCTGTCAGAGGAGCGATGCTCATTGGTCATGGTAAAGATGTCTTATTTAAAATTGATCGTGTTGCAGACAATCTTGAACTTGGGCAAGGTATGTGTGGTTCATTATCAGGATCGATTCCTGTCGATGTTGGTCAACCGACCATTCGTGTATCATCAATGACTGTTGGTGGATCAGGAGGTAAAAAATAATGTATCAAAATTGGATTGATTTAGGGAAGAAAAAAGGAATTACCGATCTTGAAGTATTTGCAGTAAGAAATAAGAACTTGAAATTAATGGTCTATCAAGGAAAACTTGATCAACATGTTCAAAGCGATGTCGAAAATGTAACCATTCGTGGAATTTATAACAATAAACTATCTACAGTAAGATTTGAAAATCTATCGGATCAATATGTTGACCAAATGCTTGATAAACTCATCGCAAATGCGAATGCATTAACAGTTGTTGAACCAGCAATTATTTATGAAGGATCAAAATCTTATCCAGAAGTTAAAGATGAATTATTTGATTTTGGATCTGTTCCAGTTACGGATAAGATTAAAATGTTAATGGATCTTGAAGCGGATTTACTGAAAAATGAATTTGTTACTCAAGTACAAACGACACAATATTCAGAAATCGATACAGAAACAACGTTGGTCAACTCAAAAGGTCTTCATTTAAAGCGTCATAATACATATGCCTATGCATACGCGATTGGTGTCTTTAAGAAAGATGATGATATTAAAACAGCATATGACATTAAATTAGTGAAATCATTTAAAGAATTTAATGCACATCAAATGGCTAAAGATACCATTAAGATTGGTGTTTCAAAATTAGGTGGAACATCTGTTAAATCAAAAGCATATCCTGTTGTTTTCTCAAATGAAATGTTTGGAGAAATTCTTGGTGTCTTCTCATCTATTTTCTCAGGTGAAGCAGCTTATAGAAATCTTACGTCATTAAAAGATAAAGTCAATACAAAAGTATTTGGAGATAATATCAATTTGATTGATGATCCACTACACAAAGACGCTTACTTTAAAAATCCATTTGATGATGAAGGTGTCGCTTGTCAAAAACGATATGTCATCGAAAAGGGTGTTTTTACAGGATTTAATCATAGTTTAAAAACAGCAGCTATTTTCAAACAAGAACCTACAGGCAACAGTTTCGGTGGTACGATTCAACCAACTAACTTCTATTTAGATCCAACATCAGTCTCTTTTGATGATATGATAAAAGAGATTAAAGAAGGTATTTATATCACTGATTTAGTAGGTCTTCACGCAGGTGTTAAAACAGTATCAGGTGAATTTAGTTTACAAGCTGGAGGATTCTACATTAAAGATGGAAAGATTGACCATCCTGTTAAGATGATTGTTGTTTCAGGTAATTTCTTTGAAGCAATGAATCATGTGAAAGGTATTGCATCTGATATGAAGTTCTTACTCTCAGGTGTAGGTAGCCCAAGCGTTTATATTGAATCACTCATGATTGGTGGAGAAGCTTAAGATAGAGATAAAGCAATTTAGTCGATACTAGATTGCTTTTTTTTATTGACACGTTGAATATATCATGTTATACTTATTTTAGAATTAAGGTAAGCCTTAAAAAGAGGTGAAAGAAAATGCTGAATTGGTTAATTGAACAAGAAGTTTGGGTACAAGCATTAATAGGAACAACATTTACGTGGGGAATGACAGCTTTGGGGGCTGCACTCGTCTTTCCATTTAAAACAATTGAAAGAAATTTATTTAATCTTATGTTAGGATTTGCATCAGGTGTGATGATTGCAGCAAGTTTTTGGTCTTTACTATCACCTGCGATTGATATGGCAAATAATCAAGGAGTCATCGCTTGGATTGTGGTTGCTATTGGCTTTGCGCTTGGAGGAATCTTTTTATATATCGCAGATAAAACAGTTCCGCATATGCATTTTGGCTTTAATCACGATAAAGAAGGTATACCTACACGATTAAAAAGAAATATTTTACTCGTTTTCTCAATTACACTCCATAACATTCCTGAAGGATTAGCTGTAGGTGTTGCATTTGGTGCTATCCAGTATGCAACCGGAGATATCGTTGCTGCAACACTTGGTGCAGTCGGTCTTGCAATAGGTATTGGTATTCAGAATTTTCCAGAAGGAGCTGCAGTGTCTATTCCACTTAGACAAGAGGGAATGAGCAGAAGACGTGCATTTTTCTGGGGACAAGCATCAGGTGCAGTTGAACCGATTTCAGCGATACTAGGAGCTATGCTTGTGACTCATGTGTCTGTAATTCTTCCCTATGCACTAGCATTTGCTGCTGGAGCGATGATTTATGTTGTTGTTGAGGAGCTTATACCTGAAGCACAACAAAAACAAACACCAAAAGGTGCACATTATGCAACGCTTGGCGTCATGATAGGTTTTATTATGATGATGATCTTAGACGTTGCTTTAGGGTAGGTGAAACGTATGAACCGAGCAGAAGAAGATTATATCAAAACAATTTATGAATTAACAGTTGAAAAAAACCAACCATTAATTAAATCAAATGATTTAGTTGAAAGGTTTGGTTATACTGATCAAAGTGTCAATGAAATGGTCAAAAAGCTTGTCACTAAGCATTTAGTTAATTTTATTCCATACAAAGGGATATCGCTTACTTCAAAAGGAAAAAAGGTAGCCATTCGCATGATACGCGCACATCGTATATGGGAAGTCTTTTTGACATCTAAATTAGGATATTCATGGGAATCAGTTCATGAAGATGCAGAAAAATTAGAACACGCAACAAGTGATGAAGTTATTGAAAAATTATTTATGTTCTTAGGAGAACCTAAATTTTGTCAACACGGAAATCCGATTCCAGATTTAAAAGGACGCATGGTCTTACCTGAAACACATGCACTTATTGAAGCTGGTTTAAATGATACATTTGAATTAACACGTGTATTAGATGTTAAAGAGTTACTTATTTATTTAAATGAGATAAAACTGAAATTATACGATCAAATACTTATTTTAGGTAAAGATGATTTTAACGAAATTATGCGTATAAAGAGTAAAGATCAGGAAATATCTATAAGCTTTAAAATAGCAAAAATGTTATTCGGAAAAATCATTTAGTAAACATTATAAGGGGGTGTATTTATGTTAAAAGAACTCCTTGAAAAAGGTACCAAAAAACAAATCATTTCATATCTTATTGACGCTCACCCTCATGACTTGTCTGAGGTATTTTTTGAACTAAATGATGTTGAAAAGGAACGATTTTATCAAATCATCTCTGATGAGAAATTTGCAGAAATTGTCTCATATATGGATGAAAGACAGGCTGCAGATTTATTAGCTGAATTCGATGTTGAAAAACAAAAAAGAATCGTTGAAATGATGGAACCTGATGACGCAGCTGACATCATTTTAGAGCTTGATGAAGACGAGCAGGAGGAATTAGTTGAACTTTTAGGTGAATCTTCTGACGTTGTAAAACTTATGTCGTATGATGAGGATGAAACAGGGTCAGCAATGACCAGTTTAATTTTGACCACAACACCAGATGTTGATATAAAAGTTGCTACAAAAAAAGTCATCAAAGAAGCCGCAGATGTAGAATCCATTAATACCATTTTTGTTGTTGATGAGAACAATCATTATATAGGTGTAGTTCCACTTAAAAAACTTTTGAAAGCACAAGCACCACTTAACATAAAAGATCTTGTTGAAGAAAGAGAATATGCTTTTGATCATGATTTACTCACTGAGACACTTGATAAAATTAGTAATTATGATATCTATGAAATGCCCGTCGTAAATGAAAAAAAACAACTCCTTGGTATGATTACTTTTGATGATGCCATCGATCTCTATCAAGAAGAAGCACAAGAAGATTTTGAAAGATTAGCAGCATTACCCGAAACACTTGATACACACGTTTTTAAAACAGCATTGCATCGGTTACCCTGGTTGATAACTTTATTGATTATTTCGGTTCCTATAGCTATCGTTACATCTCTTTTTGAAGAAACATTAGCACTTGTGGCAATATTAATTGTATTTCAACCACTCATATTAGGTTCTGCAGGAAATGTCGCTACACAGACACTTGCTGTTACGTTAAAAATGTTTTCAACAAATGAAAAAGGATTTTCTAGAAATGCAATCAAAGAAGTGCTCACAGGAATAATGAATGGTTTGGTCATTGGTTTAATTGCTTTTCTTGTAACACTCATATTTGCTTATATCAATACATCATTAACACAAAATCCATTTTTAGTTGCTTTTGTAGTCGGTCTATCTTTATGGTTAACAGTCATTATCGCTCCGATTGTAGCTATCGTTATTCCACTTACACTTAAATCCTTAAAAATAGATCCTGCAGTAGCATCTGGTCCATTTATAACCACAGTCATCGATGTTGGTGCACTCTTTATCTATTTTGGTTTAGCTACTTTATTTTTAGGAGGTCTATAATATGAGATTTAACTTTAAGTATAGTGATGATCTTTTAAAAAAACAATTTAAGAAAACGCATCCTTTTGATTTAGCTGAATTATATCCTTTTTTATCAGAAGAAGATAAACATCGCATGCTTCGTTTAATTGATTCTAGTAAACGATCTGATATATTTGTTGAACTTGATATTGATGATCAACTTGATTTGATTCAACAACTTGACTTGCCTGAAAAAAAAGAATTACTTCGAAAACTTGAAAGCGATGATTTAAAAGAGTTTATATCAGATATTGATGATGAAAATATTCAAAATGAAATACTCAGTTATTTAAGTAAAGTAAGAGCAAAGTCAATACAGTATTTAATGCAATTTGATGAAGATTTAGCAGCTTCAATTATGTCAACGGAGTTTGTTACAATAGATCTAAACATGAGCATTAAAGAAGCAACCCATAAAGTCATAACAACATCTAAAGAGTCAGATTATATTGATTCACTTTTTGTGATTGATCATGATAAAAAAGTTGTTGGTGTGATTGACCTAAGAGACTTGATTATTGCGAGATCACAACAAACATTAACCGATATCATGAACGATGATTATCACTTTGTTTATGATGATGATACCATCGAAAAAGCGGTTCAAACAGTTAGAGATTATGATAGAAATGCAATTCCAGTTCTCAATCATACTCATCAAATAGTCGGTATTGTCACAGGCGATGATATCTTCGATGAAATCATTGAATCGCATGAGTATGATTACCAGAAAATGGCATTACTTAACGATCATGAGTCGTCATCATCTGCACTTACAAGATCAAAGCAAAGACTTCCATGGCTCATGATTGCAGTTGTTTTAAACTTACTGATTGCAAGTTTTTTATCTATTTTTGAAGCAACGCTTGCAGAGGTTACAGCCCTCGTTTTGTTTCAACCACTGATTCTTGGTATGGCAGGAAATATTGGTACACAATCCTTAGCAGTCACGATATTAGGATTTCATTTAGAAACCTTTGATGATAAAAAAATGCCAAAGAAACATGTCTTAAAAGAAGTCTCCATTGGCTTTTTAAATAGTATGACATTATCCATCCTATCATTTGGTTTTGTCTATTTATTCTTATCAATTATTCCCACAGGAACACAATCAGCATCAGCAATCGCGTTTGTCGTTTTTATTGCTGTTTTTACATCTATGTTTATCTCAGCAACAATGGGCGTATTAGTTCCTATTCTTTTAAAGAAATTTGGAAATGATCCCGCTGTAGCTTCAGGTCCTATCATGACAACCATTAATGACGTTGTAGCTCTTGTCATCTATTTTGGTTTAGCAACACTTGTCTTTTTAAGTTAATAAATATAATACATATTTATATGTTATAATAATAAAAAAGACGCATAGAAA
>SBGC01000183.1 GCA_006226985.1 Bacillota bacterium
GTTCAATATCTTCAAATTGATAATAACGAATATAGCCTTGAATGTTTGAATTGTTATCTTTAAATTCTTTAAAATAATTACCAAACATTAATGCAGGATTATCTTTACGAAGACCAATCATCGTTTGATAGTGTCTAAAAAGTGAGTTTTCATCATTTTGTTGGATGAGGATATTTGGCGTATTCGCATTTGATCCATCACTTGGTAACCACGTTGTTTGTATATCACTGTTTCCCCATAATAGAGGTTGTCTGCGATACTCATCATACACAACACCATATCCTGGAATATTTGTGCCTTCATAACGATATCCTTTCATACCAATTTCATCACCGTAGTAAATGAATGGGCTACCTGGAAGCGTTAATAAAACAGATGCTGCAAGCTTTAATTTTTCTTGTGAACTAGCTCCATTAAAGCCTTGTGTGGATGCAATACGATCTAAATCGTGATTACCGATGAATGGTGAATCGACAAAATCAGGTCGAATATCACGATAAGAATCATAGGCTTTCTCGAGATTACTTGAAAACATGTACCTTGAATTACCATTACCAATTTTATCCCATACATTAGATGCCATGTAGAAATTAAACACGGAGTCTGAACCAATATAATAATCTGATAGTACGGTGTAATAATAATCAAAGACTTCTGAAACAATAAAACTATGTGGGTAATTTTCTTTGATATGTGCATTAAATTCAAATAAGAGTAACGAGTTATTTATGGATACATTGCCACCTTCAAGTAAATGTTTAGCTGCATCAATTCTAAAGCCATGAACACCCATTTCAAGATAGAAATCCATAATATCTTTAACTTCATCTTTCACTTCTTCATTATTGAAGTTTAAATCCTTCATACCGCCTACAAACGATTCAAAGGCTTGGTTGTTATTCCAAATATAGTAATTACGATAAGGTGAATTGACACTTTGTTGAGCTGAGATGAACCATGGATGTTGATCTGATGTATGATTGATGACTAAATCAATCACAATTTTGATGTTTCTTGCAGCTGCTTCATCAATTAAGTTTTGAAAATCTTCAAGTGTTCCATAATCTGATTCGATATCATAGTAGTCTGTAATGTTATAACCATGATAAGAAGGTGAAGGATTAATCGGTAATAACCATAATGCAGTAATGCCTAAATCTTCAAGATAATCTAAATTAGCTGTAATACCGTTTAAATCACCGATACCATCATCATCACTATCAGCAAAACTTCTTACAAACATTTGATAATAAACATCATTCGTTGGATTTTCTTCGAAAAGATCAACGGGAATAATTGTTGGTTCTGTCGGTTCTGTTGGAACAACCGTTGGCTCAGTAGGGACAACTGTTGGATCTGTAGGTAAATCATCCTGGCAGGAAATAATCGTGATTAAGGAAAAACCTATGATAAAAAGTAGTAATAGTTTTTTCATTATTTATAATCCTCTCTTTCTCATAGATTCTGTTTTATTCATATACTCATATTTACCTTGAGGTTTCTCAAGATCGATTAACTTCGTTTTAAAGATATAATCATGAATCGTACGACTTGTTTTATCATTCATGAAAAAGAAAGCAATGATTAAATATACACCAAATGTTGCAACACTTAAGACGACTCTAGTTAAATCTCTTAAGAGTACGACCCATAATTTAACAGGGTTTCCTTCTAAATCAACAATCTTTATTTTTTGAATTCTTTTCCCAAATGTTTGTCCTGGTGTTAAAAAATGTGGAAACAAATAAAAACCAATGGCTGCAGTAATGACAATTCCATAGGCAATATTAATGTTTTGTGTAGAAAAGGGTAATGCAAGTATGATAAAAAGCATGACACCAGATGTGTCAATGGCGAATGCTCTGACTCTTTTTTCAAATGATGGAACCACTAAAATCACTCCTTTGTTGAACAAGGTTATTATAACATAAGATAAATCATGAAACCGTTAACATCTCTTACAAAAAAGAAGCACGCAGCTTCTTAATGTATATATAAATCTTCTTGTTTTCCGATATAAAGGAGTAACTGATTTGCTGTTTGGTTTAATATGATCGGATTACTTATCTTAAATGTTAAGCCTAGCGCTGCTTGATTTCGCATTGCAGTCTCTAAGATATCACGAATTAATATTCCTGTATCTTCGATATCATTTCCATAAATAAATGGATTATCGACTTGATCAAAGATATAATCATTGGTTGCAACCTTATAGTACGTGCTTGCCTCAAAGGATGTAATACCATCACGGATGCTATTATAACCTCCATAAGCGTTAATATACTGTGTAATTTGAGCACCTGTTAAGTAAACAGTTTTAATGCGGTTATCAAATGGAAAGATCTTATAAAGTTTTGCAATCGTAATCCCTTCACCATTCGATATCGATTCACGTGTTCCACCTAAATTGTGGAAACCAATATCACTATCAGTTGATTTTCGAATGAGTTCTGACATGTAATACGTCAAGCTTGATTGTGAAATCGATTCTCCTGCATAAATAATGACATCATTTAACAAAGGTTCAATTTGTGATACATAAGATTCAATAATGGATGCAATGTATGCATTTTCTGTCTGCAATCTTGTTTCATTTGCTGCTGATAAATTAATCGCACTTGATGAAATGATCGATGCATCTTCACCGACTTCAAATGAGACTTTACCGACTCTTTTTCCATTAGCTGATGCTTGAATCACTTGCATATCTGCTCCAGTACGAGCATAGGTTTCTACATATGTTTGGTGACTATGACCATTGAATACTGCATCAACTTTTTGATTGCCTGTCCATGTACTTAGATTGTAGTTAAAATTTAAACTTTGTCTTCCATCATCGTGTAATACAACTAAAACCATATCAACTTCTTCTTGAACTCTTAAGTATTCTGTATAATACTCAGCCCAATATAAAGGATTTCCAAATTCATAAGCTGAAACGCGGGAAGTTGCTATCGATGATTCTAAACCATAGCCAATTAAACCGATAATACCGACTTTCATTTGTCCTTTTTGAATAATTGTATAGGGATCAATATATTCAGGTCTTGTTTCAGTATTTTTATAGAAAATGTTTGCTCCAAGTAAAGGAAAATCAGCATACATCAACGGATGATCAATATCACGATAATTCGTGACAATCTCAATACCCCAATCAAATTCATGATTTCCGATAACAAAGGCATCCATATCCAAAGCATTCAAAATTTCAATCATGGATGCTCCATTAAAATAGTTCGATAAGAGTGAACCTTGGAGAAGATCTCCACCCCCAATAAAGAGAGTGCCATCTGGATTAATAATTTTTTCAGATTGAATCAAATTACCAATTTTTGCCATACCCATTTCATCATTGTTTTCTTGAATCGAACCGTGCGTATCATTGATATAAAAAACATTTAAATTTGTAATTAAGCCACTACTGTTTTCAGAAACAACCGTAAATGAAACATTGACAAATCGGGTATTTCCTGAAGAGTCAGTAACACTATATTGTATAGTGTATACACCAGCAACATCATAATTGATATTGTGCGATATACCAATCTCTTCTGTTAAATCACCATCAACATTATCACTTGCGACAACATCAAGCATTAAGTCAGGTCTTTCATCACCTATACTATAGGTAAAATGCTTTGTTCCTGTGATAACAGGTAATGTGATATCGATGACAGTAACAGAAATGGTCACTGTTTTTGTATTATCTGACAAATCAGAAACAAAGATAAATACTTCATAAATACCTGGTAAATTATAATTCACAAGGTCATCGTTATATGCGAGATCTTCGGTCAAAATTCCATCAATAGCATCGATGGATGTTACACCATCGAGATAGTTTGGTTCATTATTACCGATAATGTATTCAACATCTTGATAATTAAATATTTGTGGTTCAACGGTATCGACAACCTCGATTTTTCTAACATAAACGGCTTCATTATCCGATGAATCCCTAACGGTATAAATAATATCATAAACACCTAAATACCAATCATCAAATAAAGATGAGTCAACGGTCATTAAGTGTGTGATATCTCCATCATAATCATCAATCGCTGTCACACCAAGCGTAAAGCTAGGAAGTGCGTCTCCCATTTCATAAACCATATCTTCGACACCAAAGAATACGGGATCTGTTTCATCAACAACCGTTAGTTCTACAGATACTTCAAAGTAATTTCTTGCGTTATCTTCAATACTATACGTGACTTGATAAACACCTAAAACCTCTAAATTAACATCTGTAATATCAACTTCGATATCTTCTGTAATGTAACCATCTTCTGTATCAAAGGCTACTAATCCATCTAAATAATCAGGTGCTGGATCACCAAAAACATGTTTGATATGTTTAAATCCGATGATAACAGGAATATTGACATCAATTGGATTATTTCCTGGTAAAACAGTGACAGAAACAGATACTGATGCAGGATTATCTGAAGAATCTTTAACTGTATATATTAATGAGTAAACACCAACAGTTTCTAGGTCAACATCATCGTCATTAATAATTATCCAACTACTGATATTTCCGTCGACATTGTCATATGCTGAAACACCATCTGAATAATCAGGCGTGGGGTCTCCTATGCGATAATTTATATTTTTTGCACCAAATATGTTTGGTGGAACAACATCTTCTGGTTGTTCGCTATCTTGGCACGAAGCTACGATAAATAATGTAGCAAATATGAGTAAAATAAAAGTTAGTTTTTTCATGTCATAACCGTCCTTTGCAAAAGTATTATAACATAAGTTATATTTTTGAGCAGCATAAATATGTTATAATGATTTATTGAGGTGGCATATGAAAAACGAACACACATTATTACAACTCTTCTTATCTTTTCTTAAGATTGGCGCACTAACCTTTGGTGGTGGATACGCTATGATGCCGATTATGAGAAAAGAAGTCGTTGATAAAAAACATTGGGCAGACGATGAAGATATCTTAAAGATCTTGATTATCTCAGAATCAACACCAGGTGTTTTAGCTGTCAATTCAGCGACGTTTATTGGCTATAAAATCGGTGGATTTAAAGGAAGTTTGGTTGCAACTCTTGGCGTCATCATTCCTTCTTTTATCATTATTTCATTGATTTCTTTATTTATCATTCAATTTAAAGAAGCGAAACTTGTTGCTTATGCTTTTTATGGCATTCAAGCAGGTGTAGCTGTCTTAATCTTTAGAGCAGCTTTAAAACTATCAAAAAAAGTTCATTATAATGTGTTTGCGATCATTATATTAGCTGCAGCGATGTTATTCTCACTTTTTACAACATATAGTGTGATTTATGTCTTAATTGTTGCTGCCATATTAGGTATCATTTACGGAACTTCTGTTCACTATAAGGAGGCTAAAAAATGATTTTAGAACTCCTTCAGTTATTTTGGATTTTCTTTAAAATTGGTCTATTCACTTTTGGTGGTGGTTACGCGATGATTCCACTCATGAAATCAGAAATTGTCGGACGTGGATACATTGAAATTGAACTCCTTTATGATTTCATCGGTATTAGTGAATCAACTCCTGGTCCGTTTGCTATTAATATGGCTACATTCATCGGAATGAATCAACATGGACTACTCGGTGCTGCAGTAACTACATTAGGTGTTGCTCTACCCTCCTTTATTATCATTTTGCTTATTGCATCTCTTGGTGCTAAATTTCTAGAAACGAGTGGTGTTAAACGTGCATTTTTAGGTTTAAAGCCTGCTGTGATTGGACTCATCTTAGCAGTATCTGTTGGTCTTTTCATCCATGCATTATTTCCACTCATTGACTTAGATACATTAACGTTTAATTTTAATGACTTTAATTGGAATGGTCTAATCATTTTAAGTATTATTATCTTTATTTCACTCATTCATAAAAAAATATCACCGATACAGATTATCTTATTATCTGCACTATTAGGTGTTATTGTTTATAGTATTTTGTAGGTGAAAAATGAAAGATCTATCTTGGTTAAAAACAGAGTATATTGCGCATCGTGGGTTATATCGTAGGGATCAAAGTATTCCAGAAAATTCACTAGCATCAGTTCGTCATGCTCTAGAAAAAGGATATGCTGTTGAATGTGATGTTAATTTATTAAAAGATGGAACGGTTGTTTGTTTTCACGACTTTACGTTAAAACGTATATGCAATGATTCTAGACAAACAAGTGATATCACATTGAGTGAAATCAAAAAACTAAATCTATTTCATACTGATGAAAAAGTTCCAACACTAAAAGAAGTACTCGCATTAATTGATGGAAAAAAGCCAGTGTTAATCGAACTTAAACCCCATGGAAATGTTAAAAAATTATGTTATGAAACGATGAATATTTTAAAGGATTATCAAGGAAAATATGCACTATTCTCCTTCCATCCGAGGGTTGTTTATATACTTAAAAAGAGATACCCACATGTGATACGAGGTCAAATCTCTGAATACTTTAAGGATTTAAAAACAATGAGTAAAATCCAAAAATATCTGATGAAATCAATGTTTTTTAATCGCTTTACAAAGCCAGATTTCATAAGTTATGGCATTAACGATTTACCTAATAAATATTTAGATCATTTTTACAAGAAAGGCATACCAATTATTTCTTATGCAGCGAAATCTCAAGAAGCATTTGATTTTGTTAAGTCGCATTATGATAATGTTGTATTTGAATATTTTGAACCAAAAAAATAGGCACTCGTTTGAGTGCCTTTAAATTTTTTAATCCATGTCTACATCAAAACTTTCGAGTACGCCTTTCTTTTCAGCTTTTGAATCGCCATGTTTTGTGAAGAACATTGTGATGAATGCTAATGCTACAAAGACAGTTGCATAAGGGAATAAAACCTTTTGATGGATTTGGTCCATTAAGAAACCAGATAAAATCGGTGTTAAAATTTGAGCTGCCATTGAAAATGAATAATAATATCCAGTATATTTACCAACGTTAGAACCTTTCGCAAGTTCCACAACCATTGGATATGAGTTAACATTAATCGTTGCCCAACCAATACCTGTTAAACCAAAGATAATAAACATGAGCCAGCCTGTATCTTTTGTTAGGAAGAATACCGATCCAAAACATAGGGCTAACAATATGATACCTGCTAGGATTGTCTTTCTTCTACCAAACTTCGTCGATAGAATACCAATAGGAATAAATGCGATAATCGCAGTCACATTAGCAACCAATAAAGGAAGTGTAAACGATGGAAGTTGTAAGATTTTAGGCGCATAGTCTGAAACTTTTGTCATAACTGCGTTATATCCCATAAACCATAAGAATACCGAAAATAAAATCAAATATAATGAAAGTTTTTTATCTTTTGGAAGATCTGCCATATCATGAACATCTTCTTCATCTTCAGATAAGCCAAACTTGATGTCATCTTCTTGTCTTTCAGTAACCATCTTTGGTTCTTTAACCTTCCACAAGAAAATCACTAAAACAATCAACATAATAATCCCTACACTAACAAATGCCATCGTGTAGTGAACATACGATTTACCACCTAATCCAAACACAGTGAGCAAGACAAGTGAAGTTACACCAGCTGCAGCACCCATTAAGTTAATAATGGCATTTGCTTTACTGCGTAATGGTTTCATCGTAACATCTGGCATGAGTGATACTGCAGGGGATCTAAAGATCGACATTGCAACCAGTGCAATGAGTAATACACCAACAAAAACAATGAAGTTAATTGGATTTGCAGCAGTGATTTGCCATGCAAGTGAACTTAAGTAATTATGATAATAACCATCGAGATAAGAAATATCAATTTGATTGATTGTACCTGTCGTACTTCCATCAACGATTAATTCCATTTCATCATAAACATTTTCTTTCCAGTCATTAAATTGGGTATCTGTAATAATTCCGTCATTCTTGGCTTCAGTTCGTTCATCCATCATGTCATCAAGCAAGAAATTCCAGAAACCTGTCGTTTGTTTTAAATCCGCATAGTCTTCATCAGAGATATAATCATAGCGTTCTAAGATTTTTTCTTCTGAATTTTCAATACGCGTTGTTTGAACATTATCCATAAATGATAATCCGATAAACGCAAATGCAGCAACCACAGTACCTATAATGACATAAGGAGTTCTTCTACCTAATTTGTGATTAGCTTTGTCCGATAAAGCACCAAAGAGAGGTAGCATAAAGAGTGCTAACACGTTATCGAGTGCCATAACGACACCTGACCATGTTTGATTTAAACCAAACTTATCAATCAGAATTTTTGTAATAATTGAATCATACGTTTGCCAAAAAATCGTGATGATAAAAAATGCTAAACCAACGTAAAACGTCTTCTTATAATCGAGTTTCATAGATTCACCTTTTATTATTCATTTTTTTCATTATAACATGATTTATGTAACAACACGCTACCTTCCACATAAATTTCAAAAATACGAAAAAAAAGACCTCATTTGAGGTCTTTTATGATTATTGAACTGCTTCAAATCCAATCGCTAAAGCTGTTTGGTTAATGGGAAGCATATGTTCTTTTTTGGATCCTAAATAGTATTTTAAGGATTCCATAACGGCTTCTTCTTTAAACAAATCAACTTTTCTTAAATATGCACCTAACATCACCATGTTAGCTACTTGTGGTTTATCAAGTGATTGTGCAAGTTCTGTCATTGGAACACCGAAAGCATGAATTTCTTCTTCATGCACATCTTTTTTAATGAGTGATGAGTTATAGAAAATGTTCCCACCAGGTTTTACTTTTCCACCAAACTTTGTAAGTGATGGTTCATTAAAGATGATTAGATCATCGGACTTATTAAATACGGGTGAATAAATCGGTTTATCACTAATCGTAATGGAGCAATTTGCTGTTCCACCACGTGTTTCAGGACCATATGTTGGTACCCAAATACTGTATAAACCTTGTTTGTTTGCTGCAAGTGCTAAAAGTTGTCCTGTTAGCATCACACCTTGTCCACCAAATCCTGCAATACGAATCGTTCTAATCATGAGCATCCACATCCTTAAAGACACCGAGTGGATATATAGGTAACATATGTTCTTTTGCCCAATCGAGTGCTTGTCTTGGTTTCATTCCCCAGTTAACTGGACATGTCGAAACGACTTCAATCATCGTGAAACCTTTACCTTCCATTTGGTAAGTAAATGCTTTTTTAATTGCTTTTTTAGCTTTTCGAATATTTGGAATATCATGTAGTGCAACACGTTCAATATATGCAGCTGCTTCAATTTGAGCGAATATTTCTGATATACGAAGTGGTGAACCATGTTCAGTAACATTTCGACCATATTGTGAAGTTGTCGTTGTTTGACCAATAAGTGTCGTTGGAGCCATTTGGCCACCAGTCATACCATAGGTTGCGTTATTTGCTAAAATAACTGTAATATTTTCGCCGCGATTAGCCGCATGAATTGCTTCTGCAATACCAATAGAACCTAAATCGCCATCACCTTGATACGTGAAAACAACGCGATCCGGTAAAACTCTTTTCACACCTGTAGCCATTGCACATGCACGACCATGAGGTGATTGTTGCATATCGCAGTTGAAATATTCATAGCTAAACACTGAACATCCAACAGATGCGATACCAATCGATTTTCCTAAAACTCCGAGTTCTTCAAGAACTTCAGCAACGAGTTTATGCAAGATACCATGTGTACAACCTGGACAATAGTGCGTTGTAACATCCGTTAAACCTTTTGAGCGTTCATAACGAATCATATTTCCACCACCTTATCTTCAAAATGGAGTATTGCGTCAACAATCTCATCTGGTTCAGGAACCATACCGCCTGCACGTCCAAAGAATCCTACAGGGAGTCTACCTTTATTTGAAATAAATACATCATCAATCATTTGTCCCATACTCATTTCACAAACTAAAAGACCTTTAACTGATTTTGGAATAAGATCAAATGCTTTTCTTGGGAATGGCCATAGTGTAATCGGACGAATCATCCCAACGTTTACACCTTTTTCTTTTAATGCTTCAATCGCAGAACGACAAATACGAGCTGTTGTACCATATGCAACAATTACATATTCTGCATTTGCCATGTTAATCATTTCATATTGTGTTTCATGTTGAATGATTTGATTATATTTATCTTTTAAATGGAAATTATGTTTTTCTAAATACACTGGATCTAAGCCTAAAGAGTTAACAATGTTTCTTCCTTCATGGAAATCAGTTCCGGTTGTCGCATATGTTTTTGGCTCTATATGGCGTTTTTTAATTGGTTTATCCATGTCAACAGTTTCCATCATCTGGCCAATAAGACCATCTGCTAAAACCATTACAGGATTTCGATACGTATCTGCTATATCAAATGCTTGTTTCATGACATCGACAGTTTCTTGAATCGATTCTGGAGCTAAAACAACCACTCGGTAATCACCATTACCGCCACCACGTGTAGCTTGAAAATAGTCTGCTTGAGATGGGGAAATACCACCTAAACCGGGGCCTGCTCTCATGACTGAAACAATCACACATGGAAGCTCAGCACCTGCTAAATAACTGATACCTTCTTGTTTTAATGCAATCCCTACAGACGAAGATGAAGTCATCACGCGTTTTCCAGCACCTGCAGCACCGTAAACCATATTGATTGCTGCAACTTCAGATTCAGCTTGAACAAATACTTTACCTGCATCGTGCATTAATTTTGATAAATATTCTGGTATTTCATTTTGTGGTGTAATGGGATAACCAAAAAATGCATCTAATCCAGCTGCAATCGCAGCTCTAGCAATAGCTTCATTGCCTTTCATTAAGACTTTGCTCATTGCTCAAGTACCTCCACTTTGATGACAGAGTCTGGGCATACAATGGCACATTGTGCACAAGCGATACACTTATTCATGTCACTGACAGTAATTAAGTGATAACCTTTTTGGTTCATTCGATCTGGATCAAGTGATAATATTTCCACCGGACAGAATGACACACAAAGCTCGCATCCTTTACATGACTCATCGTCAAATGTTAGTCTTCCTCTTTTCACATCATCACTCCCTATCTTTTAATATAGTTATCTTGAATATTGTTTATCGTTTCAATACGTTTTTTAGCAAACACTTTCGCTGCTAATTGTGTATGAATGTTTTCTCTTTCAGCAATCTTAAAGATTTCAAGTAAACGATCATAAATCTTTTCGATGTCTCTAGTAGCTCTTCCAATGTTATAACCTTTTAACTCATGGTATACGTTAATTAAACCACCAGCATTAATAACGAAGTCTGGAGCATATAAAATCTTCTTATCTTTTATCATGTTTCCATGAATATCTTCTTCGAGTAAGACATTATTTGCAGTTCCTGCAATAATAGGTGCTTTAATTTGTGGAATCGTATCATCATTTAAGACGCCACCTAAAGCACATGGTGAGAACACGTCAACATCGAGCCCATAAATATCTTTAGGTTGAACAAATTCAACTTCTGGATGCTCTTTTTGTAAACGTGCAATATGTTTTTCATTAATTTCAGTAAAGTAAATTTTCTTAGCTTTCATTTCAACAAGCTTATTGATCAAATAATAACCTGTTTGACCAGCACCTTGTACAGCAAATGTACGCTGTGTAAAATCAACATCACCAAACACATGCATAAGAGATGCACGGATACCATGGAATGCACCAAGTGCAGTCATCGGTGATGGATTACCTGATTTACCTTCAAGGCCCACAACGTGATCTGTTTCCATGCTAACAAAGTCCATATCTTTTGTTGATGTATTCACATCTTCAGCTGTAATGTAACGACCATTTAAACTTTGTACATAACGGCCAAGAGCTCTAAAATATCCTTCGCTCTTCACTTTATCTGGATCACCAATTAAAACTGTTTTTCCACCACCAAGATTTAATCCGGCAGCAGCAGCTTTATATGTCATCCCTCTTGCTAATCTTAAGCAGTCAACAACTGCTTCTTCTTCGCTTGCATAATTCCATAGTCTAGTACCACCAAGGGCTGGTCCCAACGTCGTATTATGAATGCAAGTTATTCCTTTAAGTCCTGTTGTTTTGTCGTGAAAATATACGACTTGTTCGTATCGATGCTTTTCCATGTAGTCAAAAACTTTAAAATCGCTCATGATTTTCTCCCTTCAATTTTTAAAAGCGCTTACA
>SBGC01000040.1 GCA_006226985.1 Bacillota bacterium
TAATACTATTATATATTAAAGAATTGAAAAATCAAGAAATTTAATGTTTATTTTTAATGATTTGATAAACATCATTTTTTGGTAATTCTCGATCTTTAGCTACTGCCTTTATCGCATCTTTTTCCTGATATCCCATATCGACATATCGCTTATAGTGATCTTCAATAGACTCATCCTCAAAGGTTTCTTTTTGATGGTTTCCTTCAACAATGATGACATACTCACCTTTAGGGTTGTGTTCCATTTGACATGCTTCTTCTAATGTAGTTCGTATGATCGTTTCAAACGTCTTAGTGAGCTCTCTAGCTATGGATATTCGTCGATTTCCTAAACATCCATGTAATAATTCAAGTGTGCTTTGAATGCGATTGGGAGACTCATAAATAACGAGTGTTTCACGACGATTCTGATACGAGTTTATCATTTCTTTTGCCTGTGATTTTTTACGTGATAAAAAGCCAATGTATGTAAAGGGCTGAATAATCAATCCTGATGTAACAAGTGCTGCAAGGATTGCACTTGGACCTGGAATAGCAACAACATGATAGTTTGCTTGAATAACATCCTTAATGATTTCATATCCTGGATCGCTAATACCTGGTGTTCCAGCATCACTAATAAGTGCTAGATTCTTCCCTTCAGCTAGCAGGTTTAAAATGCGGCTTTGTTGATCATCTTTGTTAAATTCATGATAACTTAACATAGGCTTTTTAATGTGATAATGATTGAGCAACACACCTGAAGTTCGTGTATCTTCAGCAAGTATGAAATCGACAAAATTTAATATTTCTATAGCACGATAGGTAATATCTTTTAAGTTACCGATTGGTGTTGAAACGATATATAAAGTTGGTTTTGCGTCTTTAAAGCTTTTTTGCATTAGTGTGACACAATCCGCTTAGCGCGTTCTCTTAAGTCTCTTTCTGTGTAAACCAATCGCATTAATTGATTTTTCTTTGTATCTTCAATAGCAAATTTTTTCTGGATATCCTGTAAGAAAAAATGTTCGAGTGTGTTATAAAAGTCATCGGACATAGCTACTCTAATTAAGTTGAGATAAACGATGTTTTTCACCATTGGGCTGTTTTTCTTAAAATAGTCAATTGTTTCATTCAAATCCTTTGAAAGTGAAAAATGGTATTCTTGAATAATACCTTCACCAACTTCAGCAAGTAACATGTTGAGCAAGCGTTGTTCTACCTCAGTGGGTTCTCCATCAACCGATACCATATGCATGGCTAAGTCAAGAAACTTTAGTTTCTCTTTACGATTTAATAAACTAAGTAACATGTTCAATACCTCCATATATTTCAATCATTTCTTTAGTTAAGATGTGTTTATCTATATATAAAATTAAAGGTGGTTCAACAGTCATCCCGGGACTTCCATTTTTCATCGCTTCAATCAACACATGATTAGGCTTTTCAAAAAGATAGGGATGAACAAAACGAACGCGTTTAATTTCAAGTTGATAGTCTTGAAATACTTTTGTTATTTCAGCAAATCGATCGGGTCGATGAATCATCGAAAATCTACCACCAAACTTTAAAATTCTTGATGCATGTTTTGCCAAATCATCTAAATTGAGTTTGATTTCATGTCTTGCTATTTGTTCTTCTTCAGATTCATTCATGTTAGCTTTTTCGGTCACTTTAAAAAATGGTGGATTAGATACAATATAGTCAACATCTTTTAAATCTACATCTTTGATATCTTGACATATACACGATAATCTTGATGTTAAATGATTGAGTGTGATGTTTTTTATGGCTTGTTCATATCTACTTTCTTGGATTTCAATTCCGATTATTCTAGCCTTTGTCTTTTGACTTAAGTATAACATAAGTGCACCGACGCCTGTCCCAATGTCTACAACCGTTTTAGACTTTGCTGGGACAGTTGCAAAATTTGCAAGCAAAATCGTATCAAGATTAAAAGCCTGTCTTGAATTTTGTTCGATCCATAAATTGGTTCCTAATAACGTTCTAAGCATTTATCCCTCGATAATCGTTACTTGATCTAATGCAATCCATTCAACGCCACCATTTTCAATGTATTTGACTTTGATTTTTTGACCGATGACATTCATATCTAAAACAGCTGCAATCCCTTTTTCAGTTTGAATTTTTTGATTGATATCAGGCATTAATGTTTTCAGTTCGGTATAAACATCATCTTCATATTTAATGCAACATAACAATTTACCACATACTCCTGAAATTTTTTGAGGATTTAAAGCAATATTTTGATTTTTTGCCATTTTAATTGACACTGTATCGAATTCTCCGATAAATGTTGTGCAACATAAAATGAGACCACATGGTCCGATACCACCAATCATCTTAGCAGCATCTCTTGGGCCGATTTGTCTTAACTCAATACGTGTATGATAAATTTCACTTAAATCTCTAACGAGATTTCTAAAATCCACGCGATTCTCAGATTCAAAATAAACAAGCAACCGTTTACGATCGAGTGTATATTCAGCTCCTAAAACCTTAATCTCTAGTTCATTTTGCAGTGCAAGTTGTTTTGTTTTTTCAACAATAGCGGGTTCTAAAGTTTGATTATATTTATCCTCTTTAATGTCTTCTTCTGTAGCCTTACGCATGATAGGTTTTAATTCAGAAGTTAAATCGGATTCTTCAATTTCCTTGAATAAATAAACCTTCCCAATTTCAACACCGCGTGTTGTTTCAACAACAACTAAATCTTTAGGTTCTATGTCTAATCCCTCATATGAGAAATAGTATTTCTTTCCAGCTTCTTTAAATTGTACGAGTGCAACCTTCACCGTCTCACCTCTTCTTTTCTAATATATATGCTAGTTGGTCAAGCGCTAAGTCTAAATTGATGTAATAGCTCTGTCTTTTAAGTATATCTTGAATCTCATCAATTAAATCTTGAATTGCTTGAATGGACATTTGATTACTTTGTGATTGTATATAATCTCTTAAAAACGTATATGTAATATCTTGATGTGCCTTATAATGAATTAAATCAAGAAAGTAGAGTAATAATAATTCAAGAAAATTCATAAAGAAATCACGATCTTGCACTAAAAATCTTGCGCTATCTGCAAAATAGAGTGGATATGATATGTTTTTGTCAGACCAAACTTTAATAAGGTCTTCTAGAAAACTAATCATTTCAATAAAATTAGGATTATCTGCTAAAGCGAGTGCTTCATCAATATTTTTTGTTAAATAAGGTGCTAAGACGGCAACATTATCGCTTACACCTTGTTTGATCAGTTCAAGTTCTAAATCTTTTTCATCAATTGACTTAAGATGTAAAATTTGACTTCTCGATTGAATGGTAGGAAGTACTTCATCAAGATTTTCTGTAAGTAAAAAACCAAATACAAAATGTGACTGTGGCTCTTCCATGAATTTCAGAAGTGAATTCGCTGCAGCTTGACTGATTTTTTCTACAGATTTAATAATATATATTCTCGGACCTGTCACAAGTGCTGTTTTAGAAAACTCTGCTTGTAATAACAAGATTTGTTCTTTCTTGATTGATAAACCATCAGGTTCAATATACATGATATTAGATACTTTTCGCTCTTGAATTTGTGTTTTCAAGTGTGTTGTATCTTTTTTATTTTGTGAAAGTATAAGGAAGGCCACATCATCAACAAGTTGTGCTTTTCCTGATCCTTTAGGTCCAGATATCAAATATAAATGCGATAAACGATTTTTTTTGATCGTTTGTTCGAAAAAATAATATGCTTTCTTCATAGCTTGTTTTCAATGATATGAATCATTTCGCGAATGATCGCATCAAGTGTTTGGCTACCATCAATGGTAATAATACGATTAGGGTATAATTTTGCGATTTCTTGATAACCTTTTCTTACATTTAAATGAAAATCTTTTGTTTCTTGATCAAGACGGTCATATTTATCTCTATGGGAAATTCTTTTGATACCTACTTCGGGATCTAAATCAATATAAAATGTTAAATCTGGCATATGTTTAGTTGCATAATCATTGATTGCTAAGACAAAATCAAATCCTAGATTTCTTGCATATCCTTGATATGCTAAAGATGAATCTAAATATCGATCACATAAGACGATTTTATGATTCGAGAGTGCAGGGATTATGACTTCATCAAGATGCTGAGCACGTGATGCAGCTAAAAGAAGCGCTTCTGTATAAGGTGTAACGCCTAAATACTTGGGGTTTAAAATAATATCGCGAATAGCTTCTGCGATCTTACTACCACCTGGTTCTCTCGTTGTCACAACATCATACTTTGAGCTTAACAGTTCTTTAATTGATTGTATCAGCGTTGTTTTTCCTGTACCTTCTCCGCCTTCAAAAGTGATAAACATATAGATCTCCTCTTTTTTAAATATTATAACATTTAGTAGAATATTTTAACTAGAAACAATCCTCTTGATTCTGCTGTTTTTCCAACTAAACTACGATTTTGAGTCTCTAAAATTTCGCGTATAACTGAAATATCTTTTTTTCCTAAACCGATTTGAATAAGTGTTCCCATGATGGATCTCACCATATATTTTAAAAAGCTGTTGCCGTGGAATGTAAAAACATAGTGTTTTTTTGTTTCCTTAAAATCTGCTCTATATATCGTTTTAATCGTAGGCTTACCTTCAACATATTGACAGAAACCTTTGAAATCATGCGTTCCTAGAAACTGTGGTAATGCTTCTACCATTGGTTGAATATCTAAATTTTTAATATAGACTTCATAGTTTTTTGAAAATGGTGTACTCGGTTGTTTTGCGATAACATATTTATATATTTTTGATTTTGAAGAATGTCTTGCGTGAAAATCTGGTTTAACTTTCGTTACTTTGAGTATACGGATATCGAGTGGCAGACGATCATTCACACGAAGCCATGTGTTTTCATCAATATCTAGATCGCTATCAAAATGAAACACTTGACCTAAGGCATGAACACCTTTATCTGTTCTTCCTGCTCCAGTCGTGTATATGGTTGTTTGAGTCATTAAACGAAAAGCTTTTTCGATTGCATCTTGTATGCCTTGTCGATTTTTTTGACTTTGATAACCTAAGTAATTGGTTCCATCATAACTAACAATTGCTTTATAACGCATTACATAACCCTCGTATAAATAATAGCTGCTAAGATGAGAAAAGAAATAACTAGACTAAAGTAATCAGAAAAACCTATTTTGTATTGATCGACTTTTGTTCTTTTCGCACCAATAATGTATCCTCTAACTTCCATAGCATTTCCTAAGTCTTCAGCTCGCTTAAACGAAATAACGAAAACTGGGATGAGTAATGAAATAATCTGAATGACTTTTTCCTTAAATTTGCTTTCTTTAAAATCAACACCTCTTGAAGCTTGTGCTTTCATGATTTTTTCGGTTTCGCCTAATAAAGTTGGAATATATCTTAACGTAAGTGATAACATCATCGCAATAACATCAACAGGGACTTTAACGACTTTAAGTGGTTTTAATAACGATTCAATGCCATAGTTCAAATCTGTTGTCATGGTTGTAAATGTCAATAATGAAGTAATCATAATCACATTCGTAATACGTAAGAAGATAAAACCTGCTCTGAGTAGACCTTCATCGTAAACAGAAAGTGAATATGATGTGATAGCTATATATGGCAATAACGCTTGAATGACAAAAACCATCACAGCAGCAAAGAAAAAGTAAAAGACTCTAAACTTGATATACTTTTTGGTCATATTATAGAAAACAATAAACAAAATGATACCAAGGATACTTGTAAGTGATATATACATCTTGATGGGACCAAAAAGTAATTGACCAGTTCTCACATAAAAAACTTGGATGAAAAAGGTAAATGTCAATAAAAATACAATCGGTTTTAACCCATTAAGTACTTTTTTCATGGGTACGCCTGTTGTCATCGTAAGGACAATAATAATGACAAATAAAGAAATCATTGAAAGTAGAGAAATTACCTGTGCTGAAATGGGGATTAAAAATGTCCCAACTAAAAAGATAACTAAACTAAGAAGTTTTATGCGAGGATCTAAGCGGTGTAACCACGAATTACCTGGAATGTATTGACCAATAGTAATATTATTCATGAGCTACCTCCTTTAAATAAGAAAGTAAACTCGGAAAATCGTATTTTGGAGCATAAGGTATATGTGCAACTTTCTCAAGATGTTTCAGTATTTTTAATGATGTCGGTAATTCTAAATGAAAGGTTTCAAAATTAGGATGTTCAAAAAGTTCTTCTTTAGGTCCATCAAACACAATTTTCCCATCTTTTAAAACAATGACTCTTTTAGCATATTCAGAAACTAAGTCCATATCATGAGATATCAAAATAATGGTTTTGTTTTGTTGATGATGAATATCATTAAAAATTTCCATTAAATCTTTACGACCTTTAGGATCTAATCCTCTTGTGGGTTCATCTAAAACAAGTATTTCTGGTTCCATCGCTAAAATACCTGCAACAGCTACTCTTCTCATCTGTCCCCCACTAATTCTAAAAGGAGATTGTTGATAAAGTGATTCATCGATACCTACAATTTGTGCAGCTTTTTTAGCTTTAATCATTGCTTCTTCTTCGGTATTTTTGAAATTTTTAGGTCCAAACATAATATCTTTTAAGATTGTTTCTTCAAATAGTTGATATTCTGGAAATTGAAAAACAAGACCAACTTTTTGTCTTAAGTAATTAATCTTTTCTTTTTTCTTTGGAGGTAATGTTTGTCCAAATACATAAACATTTCCTGAAGTCGGTAGAAGTAATGCATTCATGTGTTGAACAAGTGTTGACTTACCTGAACCCGTTTGTCCAACGATTGCAATAAATTCACCTTTTTCACTAATATCTAAATTGATATGTTTAATTGCGTCATAATTAACTTTTAAGCCTCTATACGCATAGCTTACTTCTTTGAATTGTATGCCCATAGCGCCTCCACAATTTTAGGATGTGCTTGTTCATCCTTTTTCAATTCATTATATAGTGCGAGTTCAAAAGGAAGCTCTAATCGAGACGATTTGAGCAAATCTTCTTGTTCAAAAACTTCTCTTGGTGTTCCTTCTAAAATGAGTTGTCCATCTTTTAGAACCATTAAGTAATCACTTTGTTGCGCAAACGATAAATCATGTGTAATGGTAATAATCGTTTTCTTAAAACTTTTATTAAGTCTTTTGATAAGTTCAATGATTTCTTGTGTGCCTTCTGGATCTAACATGGATGTTGCTTCATCGAGTATGAGAATATCTTGTTCCATCGCTAATGCTCCTGCAATAGCTACTCTTTGTTTTTGTCCACCAGAAAGGTGATGTGGTTCTTTATCTAAGTACGCATCCATTCCAACAAGTTTTGCATAATAATCAATCTTTTGAACCATTTCATCGTGGGGTAAACATTGATTCTCTAAACCAAAAGCTATATCATGTTTGACAGTTACGCCAACAAATTGATTATCAGGATTTTGAAAGACTATCCCAATCTTTTTTCGAATATCCGTGATATGATCTTGATTTAATAAAAGTCCGTTGATTTCAATTGTTCCTTGTGTTGGAACTAATAATCCAACTAAAAGTTTAGATAGTGTTGACTTACCTGAACCATTATGACCTAAAATAGAGACCCATGAGCCTTCTTTAATCTCTATGTTAATATTTTTTAGAGCTTCATCTTTTTGATTATATGAAAAGCTTAAATTGCTCACTTTAATCATCGTTTCACCTACATTTCATACTAACTTATTATACCATGTACACAAGATATTATAAAGTCAAGTTACCGTAATTGTTTATTTGAAAAACTGAAATTAAATCTTTTTAGATTTAGTATGTAGAAAGGTTTCGCATACATTCAGATAGAGGTTTCTAAATTCAAAAACAATTTTTGTAAATACATGGTATTTTTATACTTTTTTCTTTATAATAGATATGACTATAATTGAGGTGGAAAAATGGTAATTATCTTGACGAAAGAGAATTTTGAAAAAGAAGTATTAAAAAGTGATGTCCCTGTTTTAGTTGATTTTTGGGCTACATGGTGTGGACCTTGTCAAAGAGTTCATCCAATCCTAGAAGCACTAAGTGAAGAAATTAATGGGAAAGCGAAAATTTGCAAACTTGATGTTGATGCTGAATATGAGATTGCAGATGACTTTGGTATTATGAGCATTCCAACAATCGTTTCATTCAAAGACGGGAAGGTCGTTCAATCAATGATTGGTGTCCAATCAAAGGATACACTTAAGAAGATGTTGGGATTATGAAACAAGTCATTATCATTGGCTACGGACCTGCTGGGATTTCAGCTGCAATCTATTTAAAACGTGCTGGCGTTGAACCTTTGGTCATAGGTAAAGATTTTGGTGCACTTGAAGGATACAGTGATTTAATTGAAAATTATTATGGGTTTTCAAAGCCTATTGAAGGAAAAAAACTCATACAAGAAGGTATCGATCAAGCTAAGCGTTTAGGAATCGAAATTATTCAAGATGCTGTTATCTCATTAAAGATTGATGATATCGGGTTTTTAGTGGTGACATCGAAACATAGATATCATGCAAAATCTGTTCTTCTATCAACAGGTAAAACACGAACGACACTAAATATCCCCGGTTTCAATAAGTTTAGGGGAAAAGGTATTAGTATGTGTGCTACATGTGATGGTTATTTTTACCGTAAGAAAAAATTAGCAATCGTTGGTTGTGGTGCATATATGCTCCATGAATTGGAATATCTAAATCGTATTTCACAAGATGTAACCATATTTACACATGGTAATCAACTAAATGCTGATATCGAGCAAAAAATAATCTCTGATCCTATTGTTTCTTTTAAAGGTAATGAGAAAGTTACACATATTGAAACAACACAAGGAATGTATGAAGTCGATGGTGTATTTATCGCTTTAGGTGTTCCAAGTTCTGTTGATTTTGCTAGTCAACTTGGTGTTATTGTTGAAAAAAATAATCTCGTTGTTGATGAAGACTATCAAACGAATGTTGAAGGATTATTTGCTGCTGGTGATATCATTGGTGGGAAACTTCAAATAGCTAAAGCTGTTTATGATGGTATGGAAGCAGCCGATTCAATCTATCAATATCTAAAAAATAAGTAAATAAAAAAGCCTTGTTATCGTCTAACAAGGCCTTTTTTTATGCTTTAAAATATTTATATTTAGTAAATATGCTTAAGAGAATAAGTCCAATCATCATGAATCCAAAGAAATGGGTAAATGTTCCCATGAATGTTACAACAAGTAATCCAGCAATCATTTGTAGTGTTAGAATAACTGTTAGGGTTTGATCTAACTTCTCAGGTAAAGTTCTTTTCACCAATTCATAAATAAGTGTTAGTAAATGAAAAATGACACTTAGTAAGATATATAATAGAACAAAACGTCCAATCCAAGGAAAATCAGATCTTACGATAGCTTCAATGCCTATGACTCCTTCTGTAACATCACCCTTGGTGATTGTAAAACCTGGAAAAAAGAATGTTGTTAAAATTGCTAACTGCAAAACAATATATAAGAATAATTTACGCATCTTATAATTTTGTGTCGTCTACGCTATCTAGATATGCACGAATAGGTTTAACAATTTCTTTGACAGTCCCTTTTTTAAATGGATTTTTAAGAGATGCTGATTCAATCAATCCAACAAAACTCTTTGAGCCACCTAAACGACATAATTTCAAGTATGATTCAAGTGCTTCTTTTCGATTTGCTTGATGCTTAATCCAATATTGGAATGCACATACTTGAGCTAGTGTGTAGTCAATATAATAGAATGGTGATGAGAAGATATGGCCTTGACGTAACCAATATGTTCCTTTTTCCATAAAGGCATCGTCACCATAATCCTTAAATGGCATGTATTTCTTTTCAAGCTTTCTCCATAATGCTTTTCTTTCATCTGGTGTTAGTCCTGGTTTTTCATAGATATGATGTTGGAATTCATCAACTAAAACACCATATGGTAAGAATGATATAGCACCTGCAAGATGGTTAAACTTGTATTTAGGTGTATCTTCTAAGAAGAATGAATCAATCCATGGCCAAGCTAAAAATTCCATACTCATTGAGTGAATTTCAGCAGCTTCCATGGTTGGCCAACGATATTCAGGTAGTAAATCTCTACTTGAGTACACTTGGAATGCATGACCTGCTTCATGCGTTAATACATCGACATCATGTGATGTGCCATTGAAATTAGCGAAAATAAATGGCGAACGATATGTAGGTAAATATGTACAATAACCCCCACCTTGTTTTCCGGGTTTTGAATCTAAATCAAGAAGTTCATGATTAAGCATAAAATTAAAGAATTCAGAAGTTTCTGGGGACATTTCGTCATACATCTTCTTTGCTCTTTCGACTTGCCAAGCACGATCGCCTTTAGGCGTTGGATTTCCTGATAAGAAAGATAATGCTAAGTCGTAAGATTTAGGATTATCAATACCCAAACGTTTCGCTTTTCTTTCTGTTAATTTTGTAACAAGAGGTACGATATCTTCATATATTTGATCTCTATATGTTTTCACATCATCTGCGTTATAATCGGTTCTGCCAAAGCGATCATAGCCTAATTGGATGAAATTTTCATAACCTAGCTTTTCAGCTATCGTATGTCTTACTTTAACCATATCATCATAGATACGATCAAATTGTTTTTCATTATCTGCGAAAAATTTAGAAACAGCAAGTTGTGCTTGATGTCTTGTTTCACGGTTCTTATCTTGTAAAAAAGGAGCCATTTGGCTTAAATTATAAACGCCACCTTGAAACTCAATTTTAGCAGAAGCTACAAGTTTACCATATTCAGTTGATAGTTTATTTTCTTGTTGAAGATCAGCAATAATTTCTGGTTTAAATGTCTTTTTAGCTAATTCACCTCGTAAAAACATCAGTGAACCAAATTCCTTTTCTAAACCTTTTCTGTTTTTTGAAGCTAGCAATTTTTCTAAAAATAAATGTTCAAACTGACGTAGATGTGGACCTTGTTCATCAAAGAATTCTTGTTCTTTTTCATAAAACTCATCTGTTGTATTAACACTGTTACGAATAGCGACAAGAGTGCCTAATGTACCGATTTCGTCATTGATCTCAAAAACCTTGTAAACAGCTTTGATTTCAGTTTCTAAATCATGTCCTTCTCCAATTAATTGAATTTGTTCTTGAAGTTGCTTGATAACTTCTTCTAAATTGGGTCTTTCATACTTAAAATCGTTAAATTTCATCGATTAATACCTTCTTTCCTTATGGTTAATTATACATGGATTTGTTATTTATAACAAGATTTGAATATTGATAAGCTAATTTCACATAAAAAAAGCACATGTTGTCATGTGCTTTTTGTGTTATGCAAATAAGAAATTACTTCTCTTTGATACAGGTAAATCATAGGTGTCAATATTTATTTTTGTAAAGAGTTCTTCACTATAAAAATCGAGTGAAACACTGTCTCCATTTGATAAGGTGATAGGTCCCCAGATACGTTCTACGAGTTCAGGATGATCAATAAATGGATTTCTATTTTCCTGTACACCATATAAAACATTATTTCTGTTCGCTTCAAAACTATCCACTGGATCTTCAATATGCCATCTTAAGAACATATTGAGTTCACCAACTGATGATGAATTAATAATTAACCCCCATCTGACGTTCATATAAAGTACGATACGAGCAATATCTCCTTTATCTTGATCTCCTGGGTACCATTGTGTATCATTATTAACTTTACCATATGTTCCTGAACCTTCACCAAATGGAAGATTTCCGCGTGAACTATTGATGCCTGGATTCGCTGGTTTTAAATTGTGAATATCAGAATCAGATGCAGTCCCAAGTTTGGATTGTGGCCAAACATGTTCTTTATTCCAAGTATCACCTCCATCCCAAGTGCCATTCACAGAAGCTCTGTTATATACCAAGATAACGTTACTTGGATTGTTGGGATCACGATCACTATCATCTAGATTATAACTAGTCGATGTGTAGCTTAATGTTCTCATGGACGAAATGATTTGGGTAAGTTGTGTCTTAATTTCATAGTCCATTAAACCATTTAATGATGCATAATAGCCTTCGTACACAGGGGCATTTAAATCATTCCATATCGCGTATAAGATCAC
>SBGC01000098.1 GCA_006226985.1 Bacillota bacterium
CATCTCTTTCGTGTTATTATGCAATCATTTGAATATAAAAAGTTAATGTTACAGCTAAAATACATAACGCAAGGGATATTGATAGTTTAGGCTTATACGTAATCAAGAAGTTGATATTAAGAAGACGTATAGCTCCATATAATATCATGGCAAACAATGCACCATATAAACCGTAGGTAACGACAAACTCAAAGGTTGCTTCTGAAGAACGCATTTGTGGAAAATTGAAACCGGTGAGTGCATGGTTAATTGTAATATTTGCATAAAAGAGAACTCTCCAAAGTAAACTAGCTGCTGATAGTCCCAGTAAACTGTAGGGCAGTTTTTTATAATCGATGATATAACAAACACCTACCATAACGATGGATTGTAACATAATAGCAATCATCGGATTATATGTCTTTATGGGAAGTAGTCCTGGCATAAAGAAGTTAATCGATTTAATAGCAGCTGCAATCACACCCACCCATAAAATACTTGTTTTTGATTTCGTGTTTAAATATGTAATCGTTAAGATAGTTGCTGCTATAGGAAACATAATAGATCCTGATACAAGTGGTGGTAAAAATTGGAGTAAATATCCAAGTGTTGCTTCTAAAAGTCCCCAAATTGCCCCGAAAAATAATGTTGTACGTATAATGTTTTTATTCATGTGTTTGATCTCCTTTTTGTTGTAATATTCCCTTTAATATTTTTTCTGGTGTAATTGGTAAGGACGTTATTCTTACACCAGTTGCATGATATATGGCATTAGCTATGGCTGCTGGTGGTGTATCAATGCCAATTTCTCCGACTGATTTTGCACCATATGGACCAGATGCTTCATATGATTCAACAAACTCGGTCGTCATTTTTTTAATATCTTTTGCAGTTGGAATGCGGTAGTTGACAAAACTGTTTGAAATGAGATGTCCTTTCTTTGTATACTTAACATCTTCAAATTTAGCCATACCAATACCTTGAACAATTGCTCCTTCGATTTGTCCTTGAGCAAGTTTTAAGTTGATTGGTGTTCCACAGTCAACAACACTTACATAGTGTGTAACATCATATTCACCTGTTTCCATATCAACTTCTACTTCACAGAAACCAGCCATAAATGGAGGTGGTGACTTATGTCCAACATAACTTGCAGTTGCTGTTAATTGTTTTTGTTCATGACTATAAGTGATTTGATTTGCTAAATCACTGAGTAATATTTCTTTATCATTATCTCTAAATGTTTTTCCATCAAAATCAATATCTTCAATTTTTGAATGGAGTATGCGAGCAGCTTCTGTGATTAACATATCTTTCATATGATGTGCTGCTTTTAAAACTGCATTACCTGATACATAGGTTGTTGAAGATGCATATGCTCCTGTATCGAAAGGCGTTAAATCTGAATCTGAAGAGTAGACGATGACTTTGTCAACGGTTGTCATAAGTGTTTCAGCAGCTATTTGTGCTAATACAGTATCTGAGCCCTGTCCGATATCGGTTGCTCCAACCATGAGATTATAAAATCCATCATCGTTAAATTTAATGGTTGCAGCTCCCATATCGATATATGGAATACCACTACCTTGCATAGCAATTGCCATACCTACAGCTTTCACCTTATGTTCATTCATAAGCTTTTTAGGATATGTTTCGTCCCAATGAATTAAATCGAGTCCTTTTGTTATACATTCTTCGAGTTTACATGTATCCATATTCATGGCTGTACCTTCAGTACCTTCTCCCATGATTTCAAAAATAGGACTTGTTTCATTTTCTTTCATCATGTTTTGTTGTCTGAGTTTGATAGGATCCATATGTAGTTTTTCAGCAAGGATATCGATTGCAGATTCAAGAGCAAAATTTCCTTGTATCGCACCATAACCTCTAAAAGCACCCGCAGAGACGTGATTTGTATAAACAACTTGACCATCAAAACGAACACTTTCAACTTTGTTATAAAGAGGTAAAACCTTAGATCCTGTAACCATAAAGACGGTTAATGCGTGTTCCCCATATGCTCCTGTATCTGAGAGTACGTGGCAATCAATGGCTTTAATCTCGCCATCTTTGTTTGCTCCTATCTTCATCGATAATCGCATGGGATGTCTTGTGTATGTTGACTCATATACTTCTTTTCGTGTATAGACGATTTTTGATGGTTTTTGTGTTTTCCATGTCACTATTGCAGCAAACATTTCACCATGTAGCGCTTGTTTTCCTCCAAAACCACCACCAACTCTTGGTTTGATAACTCTAATTTTGCTAAGAGGTATATCAAGAGTTTGAGATAAGATTCTACGCACATGAAACGGTGTTTGAGTAGCTGAGTAAATGGTTAATCTGTTTTGAAAGTCGAGTCGTGCATTAACCGTATGAGGCTCCATCATGGAATGCGCTTGAGCTTGTGTATAAAAAACTTCATCAACGATGACATCACACGTTTTAAATGTCTTTTCAACATCATTGATATGCATATGATAGGATGCAGCTATATTTCTTTTTGGATCAAATCCAATTGGAAACATTTCATGAATGCCTTCTTCAGGATGGATAATCGTTTGATGATCGATTGCTTTTTCATAATCCAAAACGGGTTCTAAAACTTCATATTCAACTTTGATAAGTGAAAGAGCTTTTTGAGCCGTTTTTTCATCAACAGCAGCTACACAAGCGACTTCATCTCCTACATAGCGAACATATTCATCAAGAATGAACTTGTCATGTGGTGATGGCTCAGGATAGCCCTGGCCTGCGCGTGTGAAAGACTTTCTAGGTATATCATGATGTGTTAAGACGAGTTCGACGCCTTTAAGCTTTTTAGCATCTTCTGTGTGAATAGATTTGATTTTTGCAAATGCAAAAGGACTTCTTAAGATCTTGATAATAAGCGAATCAGGAGCTGCTAGATCATCTGTAAATGCTGGTCTTCCCATCATGATCCCTTTTCCATCAATGGATGGAATTTGTTTTTTTACAACGTTCATTTTGCACCTCCTAGATATCGTTTAATAGCTAAAAATTGTGCTTGATACCCTGAACATCTACATAAGTTTCCTACGACATAATGTTTGATTTCATCATCTGTAGGATTGGGGTTCTCTTTTTTGAGTGCATATATTGTAAGTGCTAAACCTGAATTACAAAATCCGCATTGATCAGCACCTTCTTCACCAAAATAGTGTGCAATCTCTTCGATTTCTTTTTGTAATCCATCAACGGTTGTTATATGCTTTCCTTCAATGCTTGCTGTAAGTAAGGAACATGAAAGCACAGGTTTATCATTAAGTAAAACTGTGCAAACGCCACATGTTGACGAATCACATCCACGTTTGACGCTTACTAAATGATTTTTTCTTAGGGAGTCCAATAAAACTTCACCTGGATCAACTTCATAGATAACTTCTTGGTTATTTAACATAAATTCTACTTTCATCGCTTAATAACCTCCTTGATTCCACGCATGACATATGTCTTTGCGAGTATTTCTCGATATTCTTTCGATGCTCTTTCATCACTTGAAAAGTCAATAGTTTTTAAAATCATGTTTCCTGCTTTTTTTAAGGTGTCGTCTGATAAGGGTAAGGATTTATTGAGCATGTCTGCGACTTCAGTTGCACGTATTGGTTTTCCTGGTCTTGATCCTACGACAATCTTAAATGTTTGATCATAGAAACAAGCGACATTCAATATTGAAAAATCTAAACTCGTGTTTGATACTTTTTTGAAATATCCATGACCTTTTGTTTTCTTAATGATGATGTGTGTTAAGATGGCTTGATGTTTATGTTTTTGTTCAAGATAGTCATGTAAATCAATGATTTCTTCTGGAAAAAATTTAAGTTTAACATCAAGACACAAGAGTGGTGTGATTAAATCTGAGAATGGATATTTTCCTACTACAGAACCGCCAATTGTTGCAACATTTCTAAATGCTACACCTACAATTGATCCTACTGCTAAGGATAAAAACCCATTGCCTAATCCTTTTATCTCTGGATGGATTTCGATTTCTCTTAGTGGTGTTTGAGCCCCAATGATGATTTCATCTTTGTGAAGGACGATATGATTAAGACCTAAGCGTGATAAATCAATCATGGTATCAATCTTTTTATTCGTATACTTCATCCATACACCACCACCTAATAAAGCGTTATGGTCGGATGCTAGTAACGTTTGATAAGCATCTTCTAAAGTGTTTGGTCTTACATAATTTTTAATTTCCATGTGCTTTTTCCTCCGATAATATCTTTTCAAAATCTAATAGTGTATCGATGTCATCTAATATGTGTGAATCACTTACTTCAATCGTTTCAAAATCATGACGATTGCGAAAAGCTTTTAGTGAAGATTCATCAGGTTCATTTAAAATACTTTTAGCAAGCATATGACTTATCCAAATAGGGTGGCCTCTTTGTTTTTCAAAACTAGGTACTCGTATGGACTTAGAACCTTTTAAAAGTGCTTCATATGTCTCTTTTTGTACAAGTGGGCAATCACCTGGCAAAATAAAAAAGTCCTCGTTCGTGACGAAAACTCCTGTCTTTATGGATGAAAACATGCCTTGTGTATAGTTTGCATTATAAATACAACTAACATGCTCGTTATGT
>SBGC01000067.1 GCA_006226985.1 Bacillota bacterium
AATTCCTTGTATTTTTTAAACGCAAATTTTCTTTCAACGAAAGCTTTTGATGTTTGAGGACCAGCAATAAGTCCAACAGTTTGTTTCTTTAGTGTTTCTTTAATGTAGTTTAATATCATCTTCATACCTAAATCATTATCACCAACAACGGATGTTAATCCAGGTAAAATCATGTCTGTGGATACACAAGGTATCTCTGAATCAATTAAATCTATTAAACCTTGATCTTCATAATTACCTACTACGATGTAAACACCATCAACTTGTTTGTTATAGCACCATTCTAAATACGACATTTCATGCTCACCGAGTTTTTTAACAATAAAACTTAACTCATATCCATGACTTTCTAGATATTTTTTAAAATGTTGTAAAATGCTTGAGAAAAATGAATGTTCAAGGCCTACATCTGCTTCTTCCGTAAAAACAACACCCACGGTATAACTTCTTTTTGATTTTAATCTTCTTGCTGATGACGTAGGTACATAACCCACTTCTTTGATATAGTCAAGCACTCGTCTTTTCGTATCAGGATGAATACTTCCTTTTTGATTAATAATTTTCGATACTGTGCTTGGTGCTAAACCTAAATCATTTGCTATCGTATATATCGTGCGTTTTTTATTCAAAGTTTCAGCTACTTTCCTAGACGCATAAATGCCTGTTTCAAATCATTGTTAAAATAAATACGTGTTGAATTCCCATCACATGTGTCTTCGTTTTCGATAATTAGCAACTTAGCCTTTTCATTTAACACATGTGTGTGATAAACATCCTTTGGTATGACATATGTTTGATTTTTTATCATATCAACATATGAGAAACCCTCGTTTTGTTCGTAAAAGTAAAGTCTGCATTCGCCTTCTAGAAGAACAAATGCTTCATCGGTTTCATGGTGACATTCAACATATTGGATATTATCAGACTTTAATTCGTCGATATAATTAAGCATCGCAATTCGCCATGTTCCATAATGAAAAAGTTTTTGGTAACCTATACCACTAAAATCATACACATTATAATTTTTCATCTAAATAGACCTCGATATCATGATCAACTTGTTCGATTGGACAAGTCACCAATTGGTTGTTTATGACAATTGAATGTATGCGATATTGACTTGGATTTAAATGTTTAGGGTTATGATATGTTATCTTTCGAACATTTCGATGAATAACCGTGTAAATAGATGCTTTACCATCGATGAAATCATCTGCTTTAAGTTTGGGTTCAAGATAAAGTTTTCCATAGTTTAACTTGATACCAAAGACTTCGGTTCTTAAAAGTTTTAACATCCACGAAGCAGAACCGGTTAAGTAAGGATACATACCAATACCACGATCATTAAAGTACTCAGGAATACCATTAACTACCTTCGCTTCGTCTTTTTGTGCTTGTAATAATAAGCTCATTATCGCTTCATGTGCTTCATCAATCATTTGATATTGATAAAGCCCATATGCATACATGACAGCCATGTGTGAGAACACTGCGCCATTTTCTTTATGGTTATATGCAAAACCATATGCACGACCCATATTGAACATAACTTTTTGATAATCTGTATTTAAATGATACCCACCTCTCGATGGATCAAAAAGTAAGGCTCTTGTTTTCTCTGCGATACGTTTAGCTTGTTCTTTTGTTGCTGTTTCACAAAGTAAAGCAAATGTTTGTCCGGTTAAATTGATGTGTTTTTCATCATCAACAAATGTTCCATCATTATTGATGTAGCTTTGGAACATGTTGAATTCAAACGCATGCTGATGAAGATGACGGATACGTAATTGATATAAATCATTCAAAATATCAGCTAAATCAAATGCATCTATTTCAAATTGATCACCAGAAAATAAGACAACTTCATCAAAGAATCGATTCAAATCTGGTTTTGTATCAAGTAGTAATTCGAGTTCTTTAAAGAGAACAATTTTTTGTTTAGGAAGTTTCTTTATCAGTTCTGCAATCTTTTTCAAGTTGGATGCATACATGTGAGTGAAAGCAATCGTTTCACCTTTTTTAGTAGCCATGTCAAGACCATCGTTCCAGTCTGCATCCTCTAATTTGACAAAACCTTTTTCACCGATATGGTGATGACCAACAAGATTTTGTAAAAGTAAATGTTCTAAAATCGTTCCTTCGTATGGTTTTCCATATGCAGTTTCTACATATGGACCATGATGTTTTCTAATTTTATGTGTATAGTGCGTAAATTGATCTTTGAAATACGTTTGTTTTTTTAATAAAAAATCAATTTCTCCTGTTTCATGAATATACATTTCCGTTGTAAGGAGAGGCCATGCACCATGATCAGACCATACACGTGTGATTTGATTACGATCAGCTTTAAATTCTCCAGGTTTATCACCGATAATGGTTGCATTCGATCCATCAAGTCTTACACCTTGGAAATTATTGAGTAGAAGTTCATAAACACTGGCATCATTCATCATGATGAGTGCTAACAAGTCTTGCCATAAATCTCTCCAACCTCTACCACCTTTTCCATAATCATGGTGTGGTAAGTAAGAATTCCCAAAATAGCGTCTCAACATCGGTTGAATGGTCATGAAGTTCAATTGATGACTTGTTTTTTCATCATAAAAATTAAATTGTAGTTGTGAAGTGTAGGATTCGAAATAGCGTTCTACGGCTGATAATCCTTCTTCAAATGCTTCGATATCAAAATAAGATGTGCTTTCTTTAATCGCTTCTTCAATGGATTCATGAATACCTATCGATATAATGAGTTCTAATTTGTGCTGAGGATTTAATGTAATTTCTTCAAACCCCATACCACCGATTGCTTCATAGCCATTAATGACACTGCCTACTTCTGCTGAATAATCTAGACCTTTTGGAAATTGAATCGATCCACCATTCATAAAGTCATCAAGCACCGGTATATAGTTTTTTATATTTGCTTGAGGAGAGTAAGCAAATACACTATATACCGTATGATTGGCTTGATGGCCTCTTTCGTCAAAGGATAAAGTAGGATATAGGAGTATACCGTTTTGGGCAACTTGAATTCGGTTAAGAAGAGAGGTCACATGGCGATGATCTCTTAAGTTATCTGCGCTTCTACCATAAAGTGGAATCGCTGTGGTGATGTTAAACTTTAATGGTTTATCTGAAGTGTTCGTAATATTTAGTAAGTGGAGCTCAACATTGTCATGTAAAGGAATATATGATTTCGTATCGATTTCAAAAAGATGATTTTTTCTAATCACTCTTTGTGATAGCAAGCCTGTTTCATAAATTACTTCATCTTGTTGTTGTTTTTCTGTTTGACCATTTAAAAAATAAACTTCGTTATCGCATGCAATAATAACATGTCTAGAAAATAAATCATTAAATAAATCCACTTGTGTCGTTGGTTTTAAAGCAAAATGATGATGATCAAGTTTTAAATCTCCACCGAAGAATGGAGTTATTGAAGATCTTAGCCCTTTTAAGTTGAATAAAGGATAATATGTGCCATCGTTTTGCGTAATGTGTTTAATCTGTTTCATATATATACCTCTAGGAAATCGATTTCCTATTTTTAGGATAACTTATTTTTATCATTTAGTAAAGCGTTTTCGTAATTTTTTGAAAGAATAAAAAAACACCCATCATTTGATGCGTGCTTTAAAGAAATCATAAATAATAGATTATTTATCGAATGCTCAATCCCAATCCTTTTTCTTCAACTGAAAAATGAGAAATCCCAAGACAAGTACGACTAAAACATAGACTGTATAATTTTGTACAAGTGCTTGAGGAAAATATGCACCTACATTGAGTAAATCATCTTTTTCTTGACTTGTAAATGAAGGGCTAAATAAACCTAAGTTATTAGGATCATAGTTTTGATGTTCGAAAATAACTTCATCTGAAACAATCATGTCTCCATCATAATCATAAATCTCATAACCAATTGTCATGGATTCACTTAAACTTGGTGCGAACACAATAAATCCATATTTTTCAATGCCTGAACTCATCGCGTAGTCTTTATATAATTCATCTGTATGTGATTCATAAATGACACTCATATCATTTTTATCAAATAAAATGATTTTCGTTTGATCGAGATCATCATGAATGGAAGTTGCATAATCGACTTCATTTATAGGGCGAATAATCCAAACAAGTTGATGATAAATGAGATCATCTTGTTGTGATATGATGTGATAATTATGTAAACTATAATCTCCGATTTCTGTCTGTGAAATCTTTCGATAGGCAATTGATTGGTATTTGATAAAATCCGTAAAATCATTATTTTCTGCACTTGATGAAGTGATTTCATCATAAACAGCTTGATTTCGATTTGATGTGACAACAACGATTGTTACAAAATAGAGTGCTATTCCAATTAATAATGAAAATATGCTATAGACAATTAGAAATCTTTTCATCTTTATGCCCTCTTTATGCCTTTACGATCATACATTTGATATGCTGAACCAATACATTTAATGCCATGATGATCGACCATGAGTGCACCATCATCAGGAATCACATAAATGGGATGTCGATATGCTCTAAAAACTTTTCTTAAAGCACTCTTTTGTTTTTTTCTTCGACGATAATGGACTTCAATGGAAAAACCTTTGCATAAGTTTAGTCCATTTTCATAGGAAAAATGTGGATAATCAGGATCTGGTGACATATGATAGTCCTGCATTTGAATCATCGCACCAGCTGATGATCCAATATATAATTTATCCGTGTTTTCTAGTGCTTCTTTCAAACCAAATGCGTGAATTCTTTTCATCATTTGATCAGGAGCTCCGCCAGGAAAATAAATAATATCCGCTTTTTCTATTTTATTGAGAGCACTTTTTTTATCATCTTTAAAATAATTAATCCATGTAACTTGATCTTCCGTGATACCGTAAGGTGCAAACGATTCAATCATTTTAAGATAGTATTCGCCACCTTTACCATAATATGCATGATAGTCCTCTTCTTTATTTAAATACGCTTCAAAAAATGACAATGCTAAAATAACGACTTTATCTGTTGGTCGAATCCAATGTTTAGCATGTTCATAAATATGAGGATCTTTAAGAATTCCTCTAGATAGTAAGATATTTTTCATGTTAACCTCTCATTCTTATGTATTATAACATAACAAACTATGTTTTTTTGATAAAGTCATTGACTTCATACATTGTGGGAAGTGATGGGATAACACCTGTTTTTGAAACCACGATTGCTGAGGAAGCGGCAGCAAATTTTAACATTTCTTCATAATTTTTCGTATGATGCTCATGAAGTGCATATTGATATAGAAATGCACCTATAAATGCATCACCAGCTCCTGTTGTATCAACGACTTCTGTTGAATATGCTTTGATATGATATGTTTCATGTGGTAAATAAAGTGATGCACCTTCTTCTCCTTTAGTCAAAATAATCATATGAACTGAACCTGTAAATAATTTTTTAACAGCAACTTCAATGTTTGTCGTTTCAGCTAAAAAAGTGAGTTCATCGATCGATAATTTGAGTATATGTGCATGGGGAATAAACGATAAAACGGTTTTTCTAAGTTCTTCATGATTTTTCCACAAGGAAAATCTCAAATTTGGATCAAAACTAATGATTGTATCCATCTTTTTCGCATATTTTATTGCTTCAAGATGTGCGTGTTTTAATGGATATTCAGCGAGTCCTAATGAACAAAAATGAAAGATTGCGTGCTCGAAAATAGACTTTTCGACTTGTTTTGGTTCAAATAGTTGATCTGCAGATGGATCTCGATAAAATAAAAAATCTCTTTCTCCACGTTGATCGAGTGAAATAAAAACAAGTGATGTATTCGCTTGATGTGTTTGATAAATATAGTCTGTATTAACTCCTTCTTGGTGAAGTGTGTCAATTAAAAACTTTCCAAATGAATCATGACCAACCTGCCCCATGAAATAAGCATTACCACCTAATTTTTTATAAGCTACTGCAACATTTGCAGGTGCTCCACCTGCAATTTTAATAAATGTCTTTACGTGGTCGAGCGAATATCCTTTTGTCTCTGGTAAAAAATCGACTAAGAGCTCACCCATAGCAACCAATTGTCTCATATGTTATACCTCATTTCAATTATGATTATATCATTTCTATTTTATATCATGATTAACGTATCACTAAATAAAAAGACATCCATAAGATGTCTATTCAAAATCATCTATAAATAGTTGGTTAAAGTATTCTAGGATAATTGACATAGGGATAGCGTATGTAAATTGATGCTTTCCATCGCTTTCAGCACCCGCAAAATTGATACCAACCAATGTTAAGTTATAGTCAAGTAGCATACCACCTGATGATCCTGAGTTTACATAAGCTGTATGTTGGATCGCTAAAAACTCTCTAAGAATCTCTTCATCAAATCGATTTGTAACATTTGTTTGTGTAAACAATGTCACTTCACCGAATGTGATCGTATTCTTTTGCCCTTCAGGTTGTCCAACTGCAATAATTTTATCATCAATATTAAGTGGTGTTTCGTTCATCTCTATGACAGGATACGTGTGTTGATCTTTCTCGAAATAAAGCACGGCTAAATCAACACTATCATCATCAGATGACTCATATAAATAGGCTTTATGTGAATTGTTTTTATAATCTGTTATTTTATAACTTGCACTTTCTCCATCCTCATTTTTCGCAATGACATGTTCATTGGTTAAGACGTAATAAAAGACATCATTTTCATAAAAGATGACACCTGAACCAAAATAATTCGTTTCGTTAGTTCTAAATGGTCCAAATGATGTATAAATTGATGCATGAACTGTAACATTACTAGGCATAATATCAAGCGATAACTGATTGATGAGTTCTTCGATTGTTAGGTCACTATTATCATGATTTAAACTCACTGTGATAGGTATATCTTTTATCTCATAATCAGCTAATTCATAGGATAAAAAATCCTGACATGATGTCAAGATCAATAGTGTGAGTATGAGATTCGTTAGTATCCATATTTTTTTCATAAAACACCTGAAGTTTATAAAACTTTATCTGTCGTGATATAGTCAATACCTATTTTTTCAAGTTGCTTAGCTGTTGATTTTTTGTTAACTGTAAAGGTTGCTATTTCAAAACCCTTTTTCTTCAATTTAGCGATAAGAGTCGGCTTGAATGAATCCTTTTGTATTGAAACATCAATGCTATTGACTCTTAAATCATAAATAAGTGTATCTGTGACTTTGTCTGTTAAAAACTGTAATGAAACATCTGAAATAGCTCTAAGATATTTTAAATAACTTAGGTTGAACGAAATTAGAATAATCTTTACTGTAGGATAATGTTCAAATATCTCCAGTAACTTTTGGAGATTTTCCATGTCCTGTACATACTTGATTTCGATGATTGCTGCTTTTTGATATTCTTCACAAATCGATAAGTAGTCAGTTAATAGTGGAATGGTCTGATTGGGAAAAGTCTTTACTTTCGAACCTGTTTTAATCAGATACTTTTGGAGTTCTTGATAGGTCGTTTCTTTAACCTTTATATCCATTTTTGCCATTCTTTTTAGATCATCATCATGAAAAACAATAAATTGATGATCTATTGTTTCATGAACATCACATTCAATACCGAAAAAGCGTTCTTCTTTGGCTGCAAGTAAGAAACTTGCGATTGTATTTTCGGGTGCTTGTGATGATAACCCTCGATGTGCGATATATTTCATAATGAACCTCATATTTTTGCAGGATATACGTTTATTCTAACACAATTATGATAAACATGTTTGATGATTTACTTAAACTTACATGTTCTTTTATTTAAGACTTCTTACCTCGGATATATTGCTCAGGATATGTAATATCTATATTAAAGTCCTTTGCTTTGTTGATGACAAGATAGGGATCTCTAAGTAAAACTCTACCAAGATAAACTAAATCACATGACTTAGATGATACTGCATATTCTGCAAGTTCTAATTCAGTGACTAATCCACCACCAATCGTAGGTAAACCTGTCAATGCTTTTACTTTTTTTGCGAGTTCTAATTGATATCCTGCATATGCTGGTATTTTGACTAATACATTACCACCTGATGAAACATCAATTAAGTCTAATCCGAGATGTTTCACACGATTAATCGCTTCACTGATTGTTTCAGGTGTGACACCACCCTCGATATATTCATGTGCTGAAATTCTTAAAGCAAGCACTTTTTCTTTTGGCCAAACCTTTGTAATAGCTTCAACAACTTCATATAAAAAGCGGGTTCCATCTTTGTATTCATCTGTTCTTTTATTTGATAAAGGTGATAAAAATTGAAAAATTAAATAGCCATGAGCACCATGAATTTCAAGTAAATCATAACCAGCTTGATCAGCTCTTCTCGCAGCCTCTTGAAATGCTAGAACAACATCTTGAATGTCTTTTTTTGTCATTTCTGCTGGTGTTTTATAATCACCACCATAACCTAATGCACTGGGTCCAACCGGATGATCGACTTTCGCTTTACGACCAGCATGATTGATTTGTATACCTGCTACTGCACCAAATTCTTTGATGATCGATGCTACCTGTTTTAACCCTGGTATATGTGCATCATCCCAAATACCTAAGTCATGTGTTGTAATTCTGCCATCTGGTAACACTGAAGTTGATTCTTGGATAATCAGTCCAACACCTCCTATCGCTCTTGCTTGATAATGAGCGATATGGAAAGGAGTCACTTTACCGTCTTCTTTTGCACTATACATACACATAGGTGGCATCACCACGCGATTTTTTAAATGGATATTTTTTAGCTCAAATGATTGAAATAACATAATAGTCTCCTTTAAGATGATTATTGTATACCTCATACAACTCTAGTACCATTATATAATAGAAAACACCTTTTTTAAGGGTGCCTATGATTTTTCATTATATTTTTGGTTAAGTTCTTTCCATTTTTCTTTTAAATTCACTTTATATGATTGATCGAGCAAAAGATATCTTTGGATAAACATTGCTGTGATTAGAATAAGTGGAATTAGCGGTGTCCCTGGACCAAACCAAAAAAGTATCGCTGCTGTACCGGAGCCAATTAACCATGCATTTTTTGTTAATATACCTAATACAAAAAAGATGACAGCCCAGCCATGAAATAGCATGTAAGAGATGAATAGTGATATCATTCCTCTAATGCTTTTCATACTTTTGATGACTTCCCATACCATGATGAAGAAGTTTTTCCAAAATCTCATAAATTTGTTCATTGTATTAAAAAAAGAAACACCAATGTGTTTACTTTTTATGAACCTCTGGTTTAAGTTTACCTTGTTCAATCGCTTCAGGGTAAGGATAAGCTTCTTCTCTCATGCGTTTATAAAGCACATAAACTAAGCCTCTAACCACATCAATACGTGTGATTACACCAAATCCTTTTTCACCTTCAACTTTTACTTTTTCACCAATTAAGTATGTTTCATTACTCCATGCCATATCAGTCACCTCACAAAGTTCATTATATCATAAAATCATAAACTTTATCTAGTTTTTTGGACGATAAGCACGAAGGATCGAACCGATCAAAAAGATTTTATGTGGGTTGGTTTGTGCTTTTAAAAATTGAATGAGTTTGAGTGCATCTTTACTTGGATTAAGTACCATAAGAGCTAAAAGATTTCTTTGGAAAAATGGGTCATTCATGTCATGAAGATTTTCGATAAGTTCCAATGCATCTTTTTCATTTTTTCTCATGAATTTATAAAATGCATGGAGAAGTTTAGGGATAGGTGCATATAAATCCTTACCTTTTCGATTTTCCATATTGAGTGCAATTTCATACATTTTTGAGACTTGTTGTTTGCTCATGTAAAGGATTATTTCTTGTAAATCGCTATCTTTTTCCTCCCAATTAATTAAAAGTTTTAAGAGATCGGAACGCCACATAAAGCGGTGGGATGATTGTTCTTCAAGTGCATATTCTTTTTTAAATAAATCTTGAATCTTAATTAATAAATCTAAGTTGAGCGTTTCAAATAACGTATAAATATTTTCGGGTATATCGGTTTCTGTCGTTTCATGTTTAAGATATCTTAAAATATCGGATAAGATCATTTCTTTTTCTTGACGATATGCTTCAAGAAGGGGTCGAAACATCACATCTTTTTTTCGAATATCTAATCGATTCTTTTCATAAATATATGTTTTATAACTTAACTTTTCTTTAGATATTGAGTCTTGGTCAATTAATGAAAATCCAATACCACCATCAGGGTATGTTCTGTGTGTGGGATGTCCAACAATATCATTACGAATATATTTTAGTTCATGAAGTGTTGGATTAATATTGATGTTAATATGATATTTATACTGTGTAAGTCCGATTGCTAAATCATAAAGTGCATCTATCGCAACAAATAACCCTTGAAGTAAACCAAAGACATTGAGTAAGATACTCCCTTTTTCTTTTGGATCTTCAATAAGATATTTTTCGATCATTAAGTCAACATCTTGAAGCATCATAAAAGATGACTGAGCTCTAAAGCCATGTGAGTTGTTTTGATCTTTGATTTCTTGGTCAACATATGCTTTTAGTTCAAATAGACTCATAAAGTCTCCTTTATTTTTTGAATAAGAATGCTTGCATTAAGCTGTTTATATAATGGACCTTCAAGATAGACAATACCAAGACGTTCGAGTGCTTCTTTTTGGTCTTTCGTTCGCACATTTCTGACAATAAGTGCCATATTAAAGCTTTCGAGTAGTTCTTTTACTTTTGCTAAGTAGGTGTTATGTTTTACACTCTCTTTTTTCATATCTACATGGAGTGCATGAAACGGATAATTTAAAGCCATATCAAGGGAAGTTGTATCGAGCGAGATACCATGATCGATAAGTTCTTGAATTTGAGGGGCATAATGGCTCGCTCTTAAATCCATGTCAAATTTGATACGTAAAAATTCATACGGAATACCATATGATTTAAATAAGCCTAATAAATAGGTGTTAAATGTGTTATCTAAAAATGTTTCTCTTGAAATAGGTATCGTAAGTTTAATAAGTCTTTCCGTTTCCTTTTCAAGTTCCACGAGAAATTCAACAACTTTTTTAATATGGAATTTTTCAAGTTCAACTAGTCGATTTCGCTTTTTCGCAATAGCAATTAAGTATTTATTATCAATCGATAAATTGTGAAGTGTTAATTCACTTTCATATTGCCATACACGGTTCTTCTTAATATCCGTAATTTGATTAAAGACGAGACCTAAATGTTTATTTTCAATAGCTACATTGAGGTGATCAATCACTTGTTGTTCGAAAAGTTCGTCTTCATAGTCGCGATAAACAAAGAAAACGAATTTTTCTTCTTTATCTCTTTTCGCTTTTTCTAATGCAATATCAAGATATCTAAAAAGCTTTTCTCTATTTTTTTCAGTTGTAACAACAGGATATCTTAAGATACCCATATTTGCGTTAAACTTCTCATATTTTAGAATCTTTGATTCATATTGATCTAAATATTTAAAATAGTCTTTGACTAATTTTGTGACAGAACGAATATCATTTGTTGGAACAATCACCATGATTTGATGATAATCAAAGCGATAAGTCTTGCCTTCGTGAAAGAATTTTTTCGTATGCTGCGCAAATTCTTTAAAAAACTGAATCACCTTATCTGTTCCATAAATGTGTTTAAGTGTATCATCTAGTTCAATCAAGAAAAGGCTTGCTTTATCTTTTAATTCATCAAAGATTTCTTGAGATAAAGCATATAAATTACTTAATCCTGTTTCATGGTCAACAGTAGCTTTTTCTATTAACTCTTTTGTTTCTTCTGCTTCTTTAGTTTGATCGAAAAATAAGCTCATAACGACAATTTCATCTCCTATTTTTAAACTATATAGCTTTTCTAGGATGTGTTTTTCTTGATAACGATAGATTAACTCAGATGTTAAACCTGGTTTGGCAAGTAATTTAAAGATGGTATCTTTATATAAATGAACATATTCATAAGATACATCTCTT
>SBGC01000123.1 GCA_006226985.1 Bacillota bacterium
TACTCTTTAAGAAGTCTGTATCCTTACGTACATATCGAATCATTAAAACACTCTTTTGGATTGTTTTAGTCTACGGTTTCTTTTGGATTTTTGGAAATGACTCATTCTTCTTTGTGTTTAGACGAAGTGTCTACATCATTATTCCGCTTATTTTAGTCGCATATGGTGGCTTATATTCCGAAAGAAGTGGTGTCGTAAATATTGCTTTAGAAGGTATTATGATTTTTGGAGCATTCATTGGTATCATTTTCTTAGAAAGAACACAAAATGGTAGTATGAATAGTCAACTCGCTTATTTTATTGCGATTATCATTGCGGGTTTATCAGGTATTATCTTTAGTTTGATTCATGCATTCGCATCTATTAATATGAAGGCTAATCAAATCATTAGTGGTACCGCACTTAATCTACTAGCTCCATCATTTGCATTATTTTTGATTAAAATTATGTATGGTGGCGAAGATATCGCATTCAGAGATAACTACTTTGTTCGAGACATGGGATTTTTATCAGATATTCCAGTTATTGGACCGATCTTTTTCCAAAGAACCTATTTTTCAACATTCTACGCAATCGTCATTATCATCATTGTTGCAATCCTTTTATATAAGACACGTTTAGGCTTACGTCTACGTGCATGTGGTGAACATCCTCATGCTGCAGATGCTGCAGGTATCAATGTTAAAAAGATGCGCTATATTGGTGTGATGATGTCTGGTTTACTTGCAGGTATTGGTGGACTTGTCTTAATTATTCCACTGGATGTTGCTTTTAGAGCGACTGCGTCAGGATATGGATTCTTAGCACTCGGGATCTTAATTAGTGGTCAATGGAAACCCTTTAGAATTATCGTGGTAGCAATCTTCTTTGGATTTATGCTAAACCTATCTGGTGCATATCCATCAATCGCATTCTTAAGAAACTTAGAATTACCTGACAAGCTTTACTCGATCTTCCCATTCGTCTTAACATTAATTGTCTTAGTATTTGCATCGAAAAACTCACAAGCACCAAAAGCTGCTGGTGAGCCTTACGATCAGGGTAAACGGTAAACATAAAGAGCTGAATTTTCAGCTCTTTTTTGTTACAAATCTAGCAAATAATGGTATCATAAGATGCCTTGAATTGATTTCTATTGCATTCACATGTTTTTTCAAAAAAGAAATCATCATTAAATATTTATTTTTATTGACTTTTTACGGTAACTACGTTAAAATATCTATGTTGTACCACATGGAAAAGGTCCTAAATGCTTTTTTAAGCTACCTTCAGTAGTGAGTCTTCAGAAAAATAAGGAGGTGTAGCAACATGTATGCAGTTATTCAAACAGGCGGTAAACAAGTAAGAGTTGTTGAAGGACAAGAAATCTACGTTGAAAAACTAGATGTCGAAGCTGGTGAAACTTACGAATTTACGGACGTACTCATGCTTGGTGGAGAATCAGTAGTTATCGGAACTCCAACGGTAGAAGGTGCGAAAGTCATTGCAAAAGTCGTTAAGCACGGACGTGGTCCAAAAATCATTGTGTTTAAGTACAAAGTGAGAAAAAATTATCGACGTAAACAAGGACATAGACAAGCATATACAAAACTCGTGGTTGAATCAATTCAAGCTTAAAGCATATGATCAACACGAAATTTGTCTATGAAAAAGGAAACCTGAATCAAATCACGGTTTCAGGACATGCTAATTACAAAACATATGGTAAAGATATCGTATGTGCAGCAGTTTCAACAGCAATTATTGTTACTGCGAATGCAATGAAGCATTTGAAGTTAGATCAACATGTTGATTTAACGATTGAAGAAGGGTATTTCAAATTACATTTAAAAGATAACGATGAGACAACTATAGGACTCATCAAAAATTTGGAATACACATTAAATGATATCGAAAAACAATATCCAAAATATATGAAAAACCAGAAGGAGGGATAACATGTTTAAATTAAATATACAGTTATTCGCATCGAAAAAAGGGACAGGTTCTACGCGTAACGGTCGCGATTCACATGCTCAACGTTTAGGTATGAAATTATCAGATGGTCAATATTGCACATCTGGATCCATTATCTACCGCCAAAGAGGAACGAAAATTCATCCAGGCGAAAATGTTTTACGTGGTGGCGATGATACATTGTTTGCTACAGTATCCGGCATCGTTAAATACGAAAGAAAAGGCCGTGACCGCACACAGGTATCAGTGTACGAAGGATAACCCAGTTATCCTTTTTTTGTGTTTGAAGAAGAGGTGTTATAAATGTTTGTCGATGAGGTAGTTGTTGAGGTTTATGGTGGTCGCGGTGGAAACGGGATTGCTGTTTATCGTAGAGAAAAATATGTAGAATATGGTGGACCATGGGGCGGTAACGGCGGTAACGGCGGTTCGGTCATTTTTGTTGGTGATGAAGGTATGTCAACGTTAATTGATTTAAGATATCGTAGACATATTAAAGCCGATGCTGGTGTTAATGGTAAAACAAAAGGTTGTCATGGAGCTAATGCTGAACATACATATGTAAGAGTTCCTCTAGGAACGATTGTTTATACTGAAGATAAATCGATTAAGATTGGTGAAATTACGCACCACAATCAAGAATTAGTGGTTGCACAAGGTGGAAAAGGTGGACGTGGCAACATGGCTTTTGCGACGCATAAAAATCCTGCACCTGATTTTGCTGAAAATGGTGACCCAGGTGTTTATCGTAAAATTTTAGTTGAAATGAAAGTTTTAGCAGATGTCGGTTTAGTTGGATATCCAAGTGTTGGGAAATCAACATTTATTTCTGTGGTTTCAAATGCGAGACCTAAAATTGCTGCTTATCCTTTTACAACACTTCATCCCAATTTAGGCATGGTAACGATTGATGATCGTTCATTTGTGTTAGCAGATTTACCAGGACTTATTGAAAATGCACATAAGGGCTCAGGACTCGGCATTCGCTTCTTGAAGCATATTGAAAGATGTCGACTCTTTTTACACGTCTTAGACTTAACAAGAGATAATCCCTATGAAGATTATGTAAAAATTAATCATGAGCTTGAAATGTATAATGAAGAGCTTCTAAAACGTCCTCAGATTATTGTTGCGAATAAAATCGATATGCCTGATACAGAAGAAAAACTAGCTGACTTAAAGTCAAAAATTAAAGAAGATATTTACGTCATTTCAGCTTACGAAAGACGCAATGTTGATGAACTTTTATATCATATCTTAGAAGAACTTGATAAAGCACCAAAAATTGAAGAGAAATCATCTGATCTTCATAAATTATATCAACTTGATCAAGAAGAACCTGATTTTACATTGGATGTCACAAGTGATGGTGTTTTTGAACTGACAGGTACCAAACTGAGATTAATCTTTGAACGAACAGATTTCACCAAAGATGAAGCAGTTAAGCGCTTCTCAAGACAACTCAGAAGTATGGGTGTTGATGAAGCGTTAAGACACAAAGGTGCTAAAAACGGTGATATCGTAAAAATCTTTGATTTTGAATTCGAATTTATTGAATAATTAATAAAAAGTAGTCGTTGGACTACTTTTTTTTATCAAAAAAGGAAGACAAGCTTCCTTAGTTGAGTTGTAGCATCTTCACTTTGAACTTATGACTCTTTCTTAACACTCTGACTTCTTTATTCAATACTCTATTCTGTTCATTTTTGGTGTTAATATGATAACGCTTTGAATGAAATTGGATATTTTTTAACTCATTTTCTCGTTTTTGATTCATACGTTTAATGAGTAAATCAAGATTTCTTTCTCGTTCTTTCTCATTGTTCATCGCTTTATCGACTTGGGTATCATAGTTTTTACGTCGTTGGTCAAGTGTGATTAAGTGTTTCTGATGCATTTGATCAAACTTGGTTAAGATGAGTTGATTCTTGGTTTCTATTTGATCTTTTTGGGTATCTAAAAGCTTCACTTGTTGATCGAATAAACCATCGATTTGTGAAATTTGTTTATTTTTTTCACTGATTAAATGAAGCACTTGTGATTCAAAGTCTTGACGATATTGAATCGCAATCGATATTTGATTTTCATTCAGTGTTTTTAACGCTTGTTCGCATTTTTGACCATTCGTCTCAATCTTCGATTCTAAATCTCTTAAGGTGAGATGATCAACAACTTGTTTCTTTTGAAACATCATGTGTTCAAGTTCACGCTTTTTCTTGAACTTTTCTTTTTGAATTTGAATATGATGTGTCTTTTCTTGATAAATCTTTTTATGCGTTATGATGAGTACTCTTAAGCGTTTTTGATAGCTCTTTTTCAAGCTCTTTGATAATGATTTCGATGATCTTTGGAATCCTTGAATGAGGGCTTTTTGTTCAGATTCATTTTTAAAGTAGAATTTTAACATCAAATTTAGGAAATGCTGATGTTCATTTTCTAAATTATGTTCATAACGCTGATAAGAAATCACATGTTTTTTAAGTAGCTGATTGATGAAGTTATCCGATAGATAAACCTCTTCAGCTAAAGTTGACATAAAGATTTTCACATCTTTATCATGTTGATGCATCAGTAGAGCAAGTC
>SBGC01000106.1 GCA_006226985.1 Bacillota bacterium
ACCAATGTTGAAGGTAAAATGTTTGCTGCATTAGAAAGACTAGGTGTCCATCAAATTATGGATACTAACTTTACAGCGGACTTAACCATCCTTGAAGAAGGAACAGAGTTTATCAATCGTCTAAATAATGATGGAGCATTTCCGATGTTTACTTCATGTTCTCCAGGTTGGGTGAATTATTTAGAGTTATACTATCCAGAATTTATTCCTAATCTTTCATCATGTAAATCACCTCAACAAATGGCAGGAGCATTAATAAAAACCTATTATGCTGAAAAATTAGGTGTTGATCCTAAGAATATCGTATCAGTATCGGTTATGCCTTGTATTGCTAAGAAAGCAGAAGCTAGAAGAGAAGATATGGGAAGAGATGGCTATCAAGATGTTGATATTGTTTTAACAACGCGTGAATTAGCAAGACTTATTAAGCGTAGACAAATTCCCTTTAGAGATTTAAAACCGATGAAGCCTTTTGGTGAACTTGCAGAATATACAGGAGCAGGCACAATCTTTGGTGCAACCGGTGGTGTTATGGAAGCAGCGCTACGCACAGTAACAGAAATCTTAGAAGAAAAACCAACACCAATCGAGTTTAAAGAACTTAGAGGCAATGCAGATATTAAAGAAGCTACTTATACGATTAAAGGTCAACAAATAAGAGTTGCTGTCGTTCATGGTGGTGCAGCAATTAAGAGCTTTATGGATGATTTAAAACGCGGAAATAAGACATATCATTTTGTTGAAATTATGGGTTGTACCGGTGGATGTATTAACGGTGGTGGACAACCGATTGTTCCTGCAAATATCTATGAATCAACCGATGTCAGAGGACTTAGAGCATCAGTACTTTATGCAATTGATGAAAAACAATCTCTTCGCAAATCCCATTTAAATCAATCGGTTATGCGATTATATAAAGATTTCCTTGAAAAACCTAATTCGCATAAATCCCATGAATTACTTCATACACATTATCGTAAAAGAAGTATGTATGAACATATTTAGCTCATGAAAAAGCTACTTATTTTATGTTTTATCTTGGTGATATCTGGGTGTAAAAAAAGTGAAGATATTAGCTTTATCATACCGAAAGGTAATCCAGAACTTGCAGCGATATATTTACACGAAGATGATGATTATTTTATAGATATCGTTAATGGACCAGATCCGTTAGTCGCTGCTTTCGGATCATCATCTCATGACGTCATCTTTGCTCCATTGACCTTAGGCACTAAGTTTTTTAACACAAAGGAAGATTATCAATTACTTGGAGTTATTACGTGGGGTAATTATTTCATTATTTCTGAAAGTTCTCTTGAACTCGATGATTTAAAAAATGAAAAAGTTTATGTATTTGGACAAAATCAAGTGTCTGATATTTTGATGAAAGCTATCAATGAGCATTATGCGTTAAATCTTACATTTGAGTACCTAGATTCACTTGCATCAGCAGCTGCACATAGTTTACTTCATCCTGATGATTATGTTTTAATCTCAGATCCATCTTATTCACAAGTGATGATGAGTAATCCGTTACTACAAGGGCTTAATTTAGATGATTTATATGATGATATGACATCTTCATTTCTTCCTCAAGCAGGAGTATTTGTTAAATCAGATGCATCTCAATCCACTAAAATGGATATCAAAGAAGCGATCATTCATTCGATTTACTTATTAAAAAATAACCCTGATGAAGCAGTCTTATTTAGTCAATCTCAAGGCATCACATGGCATTCAGATATACTTAAAAGCATTTTTTTATCCAATCAGATTCTTTGGATGGATGCACTAGATGCCAAGGCTTCTGTTGAGACGCTTTTAAACTTCGTTCTTTTATATCAGCCCGTAATGATTTCAAATAAGTTACCAAATGATCAATTTTATGTAGGTGATTAAATGAAAAAAATGAGAATTTATATCATCTCAATCATTTCATTACTATTCTTATGGTTTTTACTATATCTTGTCATTGATCATTCATTAGTATTGCCTTCACCGATCGACGTTTTCGAAAAGTTTTTTTCGATGCTACTTCAATCAAAGACATATCTTTTGACTTTATTATCAGGTTTTAGGTTACTTATTTCGATTTTTATCTCTGCAGTTCTAGGGGTATTATTCGCTTTACTATCCTATTTTTATGCACATATTAAGCTGTTTATGAAACCTTATGTGACGATACTTAGAACGATACCAGTCATATCGATTGTGGTGATTCTATTAATCATCTTAGGCTTTACATGGACACCTTATGTAATCACGTTTTTCATGGTTTTTCCAATTATTTATCAAGGAACACTCCATGGATTAGAGTCAATTAATACAGAGCTTATCGATGTCATCAAACTTGAACAAAGACATTTGTTACCTATGATATTTGGTTTTTATTTACCGCAGATTAAAGCATCTATTTTCCTAGCATTTCTTCAATCATTTGGACTTGGACTTAAAGTCTTAGTCATGGCTGAATACTTAGCACAAACCAAAAACTCTATCGGAAATGAACTATATCTTGCTAAAGTGAATCTACTATATGATGAAGTCTTTGCCTGGACAATCATCCTCATCGTCATTTCGGTAATCATTGAATATTTTATTCAGAAAAAAATGAAACAAATTCACTCAGACGATGAAACAAAAATTGAAAAAAAATCGATGAAAATGAATGACTAAAATTTCATTGAATGATCATTTTAAACATATTTTTCGATATTTGTAAAAAAAGATTAATTAATGACTAAATGCATTGACAGAATTATTTCACTATTATATAATAAATTTGTTCTAACTACCTTTCGTAGATAGAACCCGTGAAACGAGTCCTAATGTCTACACCCCCCCAAGACATTAGGACGCCTTTTTTTATAATTATGTTATAATACGTTTAAAGAAATTGAGGTGCAACTTATGGCAAATTTAACCTATACGTTTCGTTCAGAAACACTTGATTTGAATGTTTCAGTCAATATTATCTTACCTGAGCCTATATTAAAAAATGAAAAATTTAAAACACTTTATCTTCTTCATGGATATATCGGTGATCACACAGATTGGATTAGATTTTCATCTCCTGAGCGCTATAATTGGTCATATCGATTTGCCATCATTATGCCAGCAGTTCAAAATTCCTATTATACAGATACAACCTATGGGCAAAAATACTTAACGTTTATCACCGAAGAATTACCCAAAGTTATGGAAAACACCTTTCCTCTTTCAACAAAGAGAGAAGATCGTTTCATCGGTGGTTTATCGATGGGTGGATATGGGGCACTAAAAGCTGCTCTTTTATATCCTAAGAAATTTAGCAAAGCATTCTCATTATCCGGTGCTGTTGATATCAATCATATTCGTCAAATTACACGTGATTCATCACGTAAAATATCCTTTGATGCTGTCTTTAGTAAGAAAGAAGTTCAAGGGACGAAACATGATTTGTTTTATTTAATAAGTAAAAACATCGAGAAAAACACGATACAACCTGATATCTTTATCTCATGTGGTACAGAAGATTTTCTTTATGAATCGAATCAAAAGATGCATCAATTTCTAAATGAACATCACATACCTCATGTCTATATGACAGAACCTGGTGCTCATGATTGGGAATTTTGGGATAAATATTTATGGATTGCTATGGAATGGCTTGCAAAAAAATAACCAGATGACTAAGTCATTTGGTTTTTTTGTTAATAAAGCGATAAAATTCTGGAAATACCTTTCGCCAAGCAAGTTCGTTATGCTTGTCATTTGTTTCAATATATTTTATGGATTGAATTCCTTTATCAATGAGTAACTTTTTAAGATTTCTACTATTATTTAAATAGATTTGATCGAAATCACTAATAGTTTCACTACTTGTCTCATGTTTACCAATTGATATAAAATAGAGATGTTTTGGGTTAAGTTTTTGTTTATTTACATAATCAAGAAATGATGTTTCATTAAACCATGATGCTAATGAAAATATGCCAGCACCAGCAAATATATTTGGATACTTACTAATGATATACATCGAAATGTATGCTCCCATTGAACTACCAGCAATATATCTTTGTTTCGCATTGATACGATAGTTGTTTTCTATATGAGGAATCACTTTTTGAACGACAAATTCAGCATAATAATCTCCTGAACCACCTACATCAACTATATCTCGATCATTAATTTTAAAATCATTCTTCCAAGGACTATATTCGTTAAATCTTAAATGCGAATTATCAATTCCAACTATGATCATATCCTCAAGGTTTTCTTCGATGATAATTCTTTTTTTAGCCTCATAAATTCCCCAAGATTGACCAGCATAAGAAGTTTCATCTTGAAAAAGATTTTGACCATCTTGCATGTAAATGACTCCATATGATTTTTGAGTGTGCTCATAATCATCTGGGAGTAGTATTCTTAATGTTCTTTCATCTTTAGTTGTTTCAATGTATAACTTATCAAACACGATATTTTTCATATAATCAACTCCTCTATATATTTTAACATAGAAGAAAATGATAAAAGATATGATAGAATAAAATTAGA
>SBGC01000144.1 GCA_006226985.1 Bacillota bacterium
TTCATTCATTAAGCTAAATTTTGATAAATCTGTCATATATACAGTACATCTAACGATATGCTCTTTTTGCATACCTGCTGCTTCAACAATAGCTAATACATTTTTCAAAGATTGTAGAGTTTGTTCTTTAATATCTTCTGAAACAAGTGTCATCGTTTCTGGAACGAAAGGTATTTGCCCTGAAACATAAAGTGTTTCTCCCTTGGTGAGTACTCCTTGAGAATAAGGTCCAACAGCTTTTGGTGCATGATTTGTATGAATCGTTTTCATGATTGTTCTCCTGTTTATTTGAGTTATTGATAGCATAAAAAGATACGATTTTATCTTATTAATGGATAACTCTTTGTGTTAATTTGACTATATTATAGCATGATACGAATAACCCATAAACAAAAAAAAGGAATTCTTGGTTTTAGCCTCAAATTCCTTTTAATGATCGAGTTTCAATTATTCAACTTTGAAAAGTTTATTTCCAAAAAATTCAAGAACAACTGCTGCAACTACCATAATGATTTGTAAAATGATTCCAAATCCAATACCAGCTGTCATAGCACCTAAGTCAATAAACATCTTGAGATCAGCATCGTTGAATACTTGAACGTAAACAACAACTAATAGAATAAATCCAATACCTACTGCGACAAGGTAAGCGATTTTTTCAAATTCTGGCTTTACAAACATTAATACGATTGCTGCAATCGTGATTGCGTAGAAAACGTAAATGAACACGTCTGCACTCTTGTCAGGATTTAATGCTTCTAAATTAAACGCTGAATGAGAATAGTCGACACCCAATTGCTTTCCTACGATAAAAGGTAAAAAGAATCCGATAGCAAATAATACTAATGCTCCGATTTTTAAACCCTTTAGTAATAATTTCTTATCCATTTTTTGATGTTTCCTCCTTTCCTCTGTTGTATATTTCAATCACTCGCGTGATGAAAGCCTACTGTTAGATCATGTGGAATAGGAGCTAAACATACATGTTGCCATCTTCTTTTTCATGCAGTTTCATCCTAAATGTTCAATGTTTTTTACGATTTGAGACCATTATAGCACTTATAAATTGATTTGTCTTTAGGATTTTGCATTTTATTATGAACTTCAAAGTTTTTTTATGATTTACCATCTATTCTTGACTTTTTCAGCAAATCCCAACATATCTTTAATGTCAACATATTGTTTATCACCAATGCTTATTCTGCCTGAAAAATAACCAAAAACTTGATGCTGATTTGATGAAATAAGTAAGATATTTGAATGTGAATGTCTGTCTAAAATAGGTGTGAATGTGAGATTGATATCGAGATTATGTGATGTTATCGTCCATGGTGACATATAATCTTCTTGATGATTTTTTTCTGGAATATGAAATGTCACATCGTCTAATTTGTACGTTTGATCATCAACAAATAACATATTTTCTGTTGCATTACTCGTGTCACCAAATCCATATCCTAAATTAAACCCAATCTTTTTTCCTTGATATTCGCCTGAAAGTGATGACCAATACCATGTGTTCTTATATGTCCAGACACCTCTACCCCAGTCGAGAACACCATATGCATCATCTAATGGGTACGTTTTATCACCGATGGTCATAAAGCCAGAAGCTTTAAGTAGATTTATTTTTTGATTGTAGTAAAAATGTTTAGGCTTTTCAAATGGGGTTGCTATAACCATTGAATCTTTGATAGTTTGATTTAGCAATATATTTGCAGTAAATCCTTTATGCTTTCCAAATTTTTTTGATTGAACGATTAATCGTCGGTTTCCATCCTCATGCTTAAATTCGAAACTAAAGTTCTTCTTTTTAAATAAAACATCACCTTTTTCTGAAGAAGATGGCATGTTCAATTTACCTAAACTAAAGAATCCCATGTTTGTTTCAGTGACTTCTGTTTTTTGAATAAAGTCAAAAAAAGTAAGTGACGTTAACCACATATAACTATTATCTGCAACTGTAAATGCGACACCATAAGATGAATTTCCTATAAAATAGTAATCCCATTCTTTAATGCGCATACCTTTAACTTTGACCAATTTTCGATCATATGTTTTTACAAGTTCAAATGCATAACCTGCTTCATTTAAACATCCATGTTGATCAAGTAGTAAACCTTTTGATAATTGATGTTGTTTCATATTCACCTCAACGTATTCTTTTCCTTTATTTTATCATAGTGACTAAAGAGATAGTTTATAATAGATGTATGGAGATCAAAGATGAGACATTATCGTGTTGGTGTTGGTGAGCTTGTATCGTTTTTATTTGCTAGCGGTGATTTGTCAGGTGAAACATTTCAAAACGTATCGCTTTTAGAGGGAACTAAAGCACATCAATATGTTCAAAAATTTTATACATCTGAAGATGAAGATGAAGTCTCTGTGACTCATACTTACGAAGTTAACGATGAAAAAATCACACTATCAGGTCGTATTGATGGTGTTTTATTGCGTGATCAAAAAACGATATTAGAAGAAATTAAATCAACTAGAAAAGCTGTTTATGACGAATCTTTTGTCTTCATCAATGAACATTTAGCACAACTTAAAGTGTATGCCTATATGTTCATGAAAAATCATTTTCTTGATAAAATTGATGGAAGATTAGCTTATATTCAATTATCTGATTACCAGATTAGGTATTATAACTTTACATTTTATTTAGTTGATTTAGAGTTTTACATGCATGAGAGTATCATTGATTACTTAGATTGGATGCATATCCTTGCAGACCATGATGATATAAAAAACGAAGCTATTAAGTCACTTAAGTTTCCATTTAAGCATTATCGACGTGGACAAAGGGAATTAATGAATGCTTGCTATCAAACGATTAGAGATCAAGATACACTTTACGCGATTGCTCCAACAGGTATTGGAAAAACAATGGCAACACTTTTTTCAAGTATTAAATCATTAAGTGATCCTTATCAAAAAATATTTTACGTTACTGCTAAAACAGTTGGTAAAAAAATAGCTATTGAAACATTACATATTTTACAAAACAAAGGATTAAAGTCTAAAGTGATTGAACTCACATCAAAAGATACCACATGTTTCCTAGAGAAAAGACGATGTGATCCTGAATATTGTCCGTTTGCAAAAGGTTTTTTTGATCGTTTAAAAGATGCAACAATAGACATCTTTCAAAATGAACAAATCATGCATCGTGAAGTTGTAGAAAGTTATGCAAAAAAACATCAAATATGCCCGTTTGAATTCAGTTTATATGTTTCTTATTTTGTTGATATTATTGTTGCAGATTATAATTATGTATTTGATCCAAGAATCCATCTTGTAAGATATTTTGATGACACCACGTATCATCCAATTATTTTAGTTGATGAAGCACACAATATGATTTCTAGGTCAAGAGATATGTATTCAAGTACGCTTATTCGTTCAGATTTTATTGTGCTTAGAAGACATGCTTCAAAATTAAAGCCTAGTATTCGACACGCTGTTCAAAAAGTATTAGATGCCTTTGATTTTTATGAGTCACTCATGGTTGATAGAAACTTTGCATCCTATGAAAAACTTGATGATAAATTTTATGATGTGATAAAAAATTTACTGAAGAAAGTCGAAAATTCTTTAAAAGAAAATCCAAAATACCCAAAAAAATTCGAAGTGTTAGAATCTTATTTTTCAATCTTAAGCTTTGTTATTATTTATGAATTCTACAATCATTCTTTTGTTACAAATGTAGAACGGTTTGATGATGATATGCGATTGACGATTCAGTGTTTGGATGCGAGTGAATTTATCCATGATACAGTTGTCAATAAAACCTTTGGTGCGATATTCTTTTCAGCTACACTTCATCCCATCGAATATTATCAAACGCTGTTAACTGAAGGAGACGGAGAAACTTTAAAGATATTATCTCCTTTTGATTACAACCGGTTAAAGTTGGTGGTTGCTCCATATATTTCAACGAGATATCATGATCGCTTAAGTTCTATCAATCATGTCATCGATATTATTGTTTCAACTATCTTATCAAAAAAAGGGAACTACATTGTGTTTTTCCCGAGTTATCAATACTTAAATCAAATTTTAGATTTGATGCCTGAACTTGATGTGAATATCATTACTCAAGTTAAAGACATGGGTCAAATGGAAAGAGATCATGTTGTTAATTTGTTTAAAGATAACAACAGAACACAAGTAGCCTTCTTCGTCATGGGTGGTATGTTTAGTGAAGGTATTGATTATATCGGAGATATGCTTTCTGGTGTGATTGTAGTAGGCGTTGGATTACCGATGATTAATGAAACTAATGACCAACTTAAGAATTACTATCAAGAAAAATTTGAAAAAGGATTTGATTATGCTTACCAATACCCAGGAATGAATAAAGTCATACAAGCTGTGGGAAGAGTGATCCGTACTGAAACAGATTATGGTGTTGCTATACTCATTGATGATCGCTTTGTATCGCCATCTTACAGGAAATTATT
>SBGC01000099.1 GCA_006226985.1 Bacillota bacterium
TAGCAATTTGAACAGGTGATTTTTGCATGACTTTCGCAAACGCAAACAACGGAATTGCAAGATCTGCAAATCCTTTCTTAGGTTCTTCAACAACAACGTGTGTGAGGCTTAGATTTTGTTCAAGTACGTCTTTTATTTTAAGTTTAATCACTTCTAACATCATGTCACTTCCTTTGTTAAAAAAAAGCACATTGTGCTTTTTTATTCAGCTTCTAGTTGAGCTTTTAGAGCTTGATAGAATAGAAAAACGTTTTGATTAATATTTGTTCGATCAGTTTCTTGTCTGAATGTGATGACTCTTAATATTTCTCCATCTTTAAAGGCGATAAGTTGTGGTGTATCTTGATTGATTTGCGCATAATCTTCATCAATTTCAGTTAAACCTTTTGTGTCTTCTTCAGAATTTAAGTAGTAGATACTATCGAAATAAGTGTCTAATTCAAATTCAAAATAGAAATGAGCGAAAGCTCCAATGTTATTGACACAAGCCTCACATGTAGGACGTCCAATATAGAGTAAGACGTATTCTTCATCATCGATAATATCTTTTAGACCTTTGTTAAATAATGTTGATGAGTATTTAACTTGATCAAATGGATGATCTTCTTTAAAGTATGTGTTATCGATATTTTGTTGACTTGCATATGCTGCATATATCTTTTCTTGTTCACTTGGTTGAAAAATTAAGATAAGCCCTACAATCACGATGATAAAACCAATAATACCAATGTATGTAAAGGGATGTACTTTGGGTGTTACTTTTGCGTATTTGTCTGCCATGATAAGTCCTCCTAGTTTGACTGAGTATGATTATAGCACAATAAAAGCCTTTTATCAATGAATAATCGATATTTTTTTATGCCTTATTTAAAAACTTTTAAATAGATTTCATTAACAAACTTTAGATATCTTTGAGGATTAAAGATTGTGTCTAGTTCGTTATCTGATACTGTTGATTGAATGAGGGAATCAGACTTTAAAAGTTTAAGAAATGATTTCTTTTCATCGAGTGCAGTAAATGCAAGCTTTTGGATATGTTGATAGGCTTGTTCGCGGTCAACATGATGATTAATGAGTAGATTCAAAACAGACTGTGTATGAATGACACCATGTGTTAAATCGATGTTTTCAACAACTCTTTTTTCATGAACACTAAGGTGTTTGATGGTATCTGTGTAGCGTTCTAACATGTAGTTAACAAGTGAGGTCGCATCTTGTAAAATAATACGTTCAACAGAGGAATGCGAGATATCACGCTCATGCCATAAAGGAATGTTTTCATATGCAGATAACATGTAACCTCTTAAAACTCTTGATAAACCTGTTATATTTTCTGATGAAATTGGATTTCTTTTATGTGGCATCGCTGATGAACCCTTTTGATTTAAATCGAAGAATTCAGATACTTCGCCTATTTCAGTACGTGATAAGTGTCTGATTTCAACAGCAATCTTTTCAAGTTCTGCACCAATTAAAGCGAGTGAAGAAAGATAGGATGCATGGAGATCTCTTTGAAGTGTTTGCGTTGAGATGTTTGCTGAGCCAAGTTTTAAATCTTTAGCAACAAGTTCTTGAAGTTCTGGAGTATTTGCTGAATAGTTACCTACAGCTCCAGATAGTTTAGCAACTTCAATGTTTTTAGCTGCATCGATAAACTGTCGATAAATTCGTTTAAAATCATCATACCAGAGTGCAAATTTCAAGCCAAAGCTTGTTATTTCAGCATGCATCCCATGTGTACGACCGATGCATGGTAGGCTTTGATACTGATATGCTTTCTCTTTTAAAACATCCATAAAATTTATGAGATCATTTTTGATAATTTTATTAACGTCCTTTAAGACAAGCGATTGTGCTGTATCAACGATATCAGTCGAGGTAAGACCGTAATGAAACCATTTCTTTTCCTCACCTAAGTTTTTAGTGCATGCTTTAGTGAATGCTATCACATCATGTTTCGTTTCTTTTTCATAACGTTCAATATCTTTCAATTCAAAAGATGCTAAAGAAAGTTTATGATATGTCACTTCATCAAAAAGACCTAAAGCTAACCATGCTTTGCTCGCTGATAGTTCAACTTTTAGAAACGATTTAAATTTGTGTTGATCAGACCAAAGTCTTCTCAGTTTATCTGTTTGGTATCTTTTGATCATAGGAACTCCTTAAAAAATGTCTTTAACCATAATCGTTTGATTACGATCAGGGCCTACTGAAAAGATTGCAATCGGAACACCGACGAGTTCTTCAAGTTTTTTTAAATATGCTTTCGCATGTTTAGGTAATTCATCAAAGGATGTCACCTGTGTAATATCTTCTGTCCATCCAGGCATTTTAATGATATTCGGTTTACATGCTGCAAAATCATCAATTTCAGCAGGAATATAATCAATTTCTTCACCTTCAAATTGATACGATGTTACAATGTTAAGTTCATCAATGCCGGATAATACATCAAGTAATGTCACTGCTAAATAGCTTAGTCCAGAAACACGTTTCGTGTGCTTTAAGATCACGGTATCTAACCAGCCTATACGTCTAGGTCTTCCCGTTGTCGTTCCAAATTCATTTCCTTTGATGCGAATATTTGATGCAAGTTCTCCTAATATCTCACTTGGCATAGGTCCTTCACCAACACGTGTTGTGTAGGCTTTTGTAACGCCAATAGCACCATCAACAAGCCATGGTGCAATACCTGTGTTAAGTGGTACAGATGAAGCTGTTGGTGAGCTTGATGTCACATAAGGATATGTTCCATGATCGAGACATAAAAGAACACCTTGTGCACCTTCAAAAAGAATTTTTTTATCCTCATTAATCGCTTCATTTAAAACAATCGATGTATCACAAACATAAGGTTTCATCTCTTTTGCATATATTAAATATTCGTCATAAATAGCTTTACTATCTAATAAATTGAATCCATAACTCAAAAGTTCTTCATTTTTTAATAAAACGAGTTCTTCTAATTTTTCTTTAAAGCGAATCGGATGAATAAATGTTGAGACACGCATTCCAATACGTGCTGATTTATCCGTATAAGCAGGTCCTATACCTTTATGAGTTGTTCCAATTTTGTGTGCCTTTGTTGATTCATACGCTTTATCAAGTTCACTATGAAAGGGTAATACGACATGTGCACGATTCGATATGGCAAGCTTAAAAGGTGTTTTAATTTTGCTAGCTTCTTCTACAAATGCTTTCGGATTAATGACCATACCATTTGCCATCACATTCAAAATATCAGGATTTAAAATACCTGAAGGCAGTAAATGAAGACTGTGCTTTTGTCCGTTAAAAACAACCGTATGTCCTGCATTGTTTCCACCCTGATAGCGACATACCACATCTGCACGTTGTGCAAGATAATCTGTAATCTTTCCTTTACCTTCATCGCCCCACTGGGTTCCAACGACAACTATGCGTTTCATGATATACCTCATTTAAATTAGTTTTATAAATAAAAATAGGTCCTATTTAACCACCTTGATTTTAGCATAGATGCATAGTTCAGTCAATCAAAGATTTCAGTTATCTCTGCAAATATTTCGTTAATTCAAGTACTTCATCTTGTAGAAAACCGTTTCCCTATGTATAATTGGTATAAGGTGATGAAATGAAGATATTATTTTGTAGTGGAGAAGCATATCCTTATTCAAAAACGGGAGGACTCGCTGACGTCAGTGCTGCACTCCCAAAAGCACTCAATAAATTAGGACATGATGTTAAAATTATTACCCCATTATACCAGATGGTTAAGCCATTCCAAACGGACATGAAGTTTATTGGATATCAAACAATCATCATGGGTCCTTATGAAAAGAAAGCTCTTTTTTATACACTTGAATATGAACAAAAGACCTATATTTTTGTTGAATGTGATGAATTATTTAACCGTCCTAAACTCTATGGTTATGAAGATGATGCGATTCGCTTCACTTTTTTTAACTTCGCCATTTTAGAATATATCAAACTAACAGAAGACTTTCCTGAGATTATTCACGTCAATGACTGGCAAACAGGTATGCTTCCTTTCTTTCTCGATGTAAAATACCGTCATCAGTTCAGAGGTTTTTTAAATATAAAGACGTTATTATCCATCCATAACCTCGAAAAACAGGGCTCATATCCAATTGAAACAGAAAAATTATTTGGAAACAAAAACTTCACTTATATTCATGATGATCGTGTTAATTTTCTCAAGTGCGGTATTATGCGAGCAAATGCAATTAATACGGTTTCAGATAACTATAAACATGAAATATTGACGAGATTTTACGGGTTTTCCCTTGATTTTGCATTACGTTCGAAAGCTCATGATTTATATGGCATATTAAATGGTCTTGATCAAGATGTCTATAATCCTCAAACATCAAAAGCACTCATTAAAAATTATGATGAGCAATC
>SBGC01000139.1 GCA_006226985.1 Bacillota bacterium
ATTTGGTATAATGGAATATGAAACCATAAAAGGATTACGATGATGAAAATAGTTGAACTGTCAATGAGTGAATATAAAGATTATGTGCTTGATTGTCATTATGTGACACGAGCTTTTTATGATGTTATCATTAAAAAGAAAAAAGATATTCTCATTAAGATAAAGCGTAAAAAAATGAGAAAACAAGAAAAAGGATATGAATCAAAACTCTTTGAATCATTTATAGATAAGCCTCAAGTGTTTGGAATTTTTGATAAAAAGAAGTTAATTGCTGCGATTGAAGGATCAATTGAATCGTGGAATAACCGTTATCGCGTTTGGAACTTTTGGGTTGATAAAAAGTACCGAAGAGAAGGATTTGGAACATATCTTTTTAAACATATGCTTGATGAAGCCGTAAAAACAGGTGCTAGAGCAATTATCTTAGAAGTGCAATCATGTAATGATCCAGCAATCACATTTTATTTAAGACAAGGTTTACATTTCGTTGGACTCAATACAATGGAATATTCAAATAATGATATCGAAAATAAAGAAGTAAGATTAGAAATGGGTAGAAGATTATAAACTTGGTGAGTATATGACAAAGTTATGGACAAGAAACTTTAGTATTTTAACTATCGGATCACTCATATCTGCATTAGGAAGTTCCGCAGCTGCAGTAGGCTTTGGTATTTTAATATTTAAAGAAACAGGCTCTCCATTGAGTCTTGCATTATATATGGTTGCTAATATTATTCCACGTGTGATCACGGGTTTTTTAGCAGGTCCTTTTGTTGATCGTCACTCGCGTAAAAAGATCATATATGTTCTTGACTTTACATCGACGGCCATTTTTACAATGGTTTCATTGATACTTTTTACTGGCTATTTCAATGTTATTATCTTTACAGGGATTGCAGCATTTTTAGGAATTATGGATACGATATATCAGTTAGCATTTATGAGTATGTTTCCAGAAGTTATTGAACCAGGACAACACATGAAGGCATACTCGCTCTCTAGTCTTATTTGGCCTGTATCAGCAGCTATTATGGCTCCGATAGCAGCCTTTATGATTGAATCGTTTGATGATGGCATTGCCATCTTGATGATCTTTAATGCACTCACTTTTTTCATAGCAGCATGTCTAGAAACAACTATTCATTTGAAAGAATCACTTAATACGAAAGAAGTCGTAGGATTTCAGTTCCTTGAAGATTTAAAAGAAGGGTTTCGATACTATCGTGTTGAAAAAGGAATATTTGGTATTGCGATATTGTTTGCATGTTTTTCATTTGTTTATACGTCGCACGACGTATTGAGAATGCCATTTTTTTTGACAAGTGATATATATACAATTCAACATTTCTCGTTTCTTATTACTGCAAGTTCTATAGGAAGAATGGTAGGTGGAGTTATTCATTATGTCTTTAAGTATCCACCCCATAAAAGATATACTATTGCTATTTTTGTTTACTTATCTGTTGAAATAATCAGCGCAACACTTCTCTATATGCCCTATCTTTTGATGCTTTTGATGAGCTTCATTGTTGGTCTATTATCTGTAACATCTTATAACATTCGTATGTCAGCAACTCAGATTTATATACCTGCACACATGCGAGGTAGAGTGAACTCTACACAAAATCTATTATGGAATATAGGAGCAATTTTAGGAGCACTTGTCATCGGTTATACAGCTGAGTATTCATCACTTGATTATCGCCTTATTATGCTATTAACAGCTGTATTATCAATTTCTGCTATATTCTTAATTCCGATTCGAATGAAAAAAGAATTTGTTAAAATATACAATGCTGATATATAAAAAAACCTTCATTTACAAATACAAAATGAAGGCTTTTTTTTATTCTTTCACACGTAATACAACCATTTTTAAATACAGTGATTCATCGCTTCCTAAACGTGCAGGATGATCTTTTCCTTGAATACGGAATTCAATCATTTGTGTTGATTTTTTTGCATCCTTTGATGCATCAATGAGCATATCGAGAAATAGTGATGGTGTCATGTAATGTGAACATGAACACGTCACTAAATACCCATTATTTTTTATAAGTTTTAAGGCTTGGAGGTTAATTTCTTTATAACCTTGATAAGCTTTTTTTATATCATCAGCTTTTTTAGCAAAGGCTGGTGGATCTAGAATAATCACATCAAAAAACTCGTGTTTTTCTTGATAATCTCTAAGTAAATTAAAAACATCGGCTTTGATAGTTTTTACTTGTGATAGTTGATTAAGAGTTGCATTTACTTCGATCTGCTGAACTGCTGTTTCTGATATATCTGTACAAATAACTTCTGAAGCACCATAGTATGCAGCATGCAAACCAAATCCACCAATATGTGAGAAGCAGTCTAAAACTTTTTTATTTTTTACATAAGGTTTAATTGATTTATGGTTATCCTGTTGGTCTAAAAACGATCCTGTTTTTTGACCATTGATAATATCTACTTCCATAAGCAATTCATTTTCTTTAATACGAATTTTTTCTGGAACATGACCATAAACTGTTCCTTTGAATAAATCTAAACCTTCTTTTTTTCTTACAGATACATCACTTCGTTCATAGATACCTTTAGGTTTAAATATCTTTACGAGTATGTCAATAAACATTTGTTTACGTATGTCAATACCATACGATAGCACTTGAATAGATAAGTAATCACCATATTTATCAACGATGAATCCTGGTATACCATCAGATTCACCAAATAAGACACGATAACTATTATCATATCCTAAATCGATACGTGCTTTATTAGATTCTAAGATGATGTTTTCAAAAAATGATTGATCGATATCCTCATCGATTATTCTCGATAAAATTCTTACGAATATTTTTGAAGAAGTATTCAAAAAACCTTTTCCAATAAATTGGTTTTTATAGCTGTATACATATGCAATTTCACCACTTTTTATCGGTCCTTCAATACGATCTATTTCATTGCTGAAGACCCATGGATGACCTTCTAGTATTCTGAATTCTTCTTTTGGTTTTAAATAAATTTGACACATTTGCATTGGACTTTACCTCCTAAGATATTATATCATGCAAATGACATAAAAAAATCAGTGATGAATGAGATTTTTTCATCACTGATTTGTTTTATTATCCTTACGATTTGCGTAATATTCTATGACAAAATCTTCAAATTCTATATTGAAATCTCCATTTATTAATTTTGTAAATTTCTCGATTTTCTTTGGATTTGCGTCGAATTGAAGAACATTAAAACATAGAATTAAATACTTTTTATAGTTTTCGTAATCTTTTAGATTATAGTAAGCTAAAGCGTTGTAGTAGTAGAAATATTCCATCAAATAATAACTCATAGATTCAACATTTTTTTCTATGCCTAAATTACAGTATCTAATGACATTTGTAAAATCATCTTTAATGCCAACATACTTCGCAAGTTTCGCGAGGACGAATATGTAAATCTTCTCATTCGCATCAGATATCATAATCGATTGATTTCTGATGAATTCTTCAATTTTTTCAACAACTTTTTCGTGATGAGATTCATCCAAAAAATCGAGGAAAGAGGATAAGATCAACATTTCAATTGAAGTAATGATTTGTTGATTTAAAACTTTTGGATAATTAACAAGTTTGATATTTGCTTGAGCAGTCTCTTGTTTAGTTAATTTTTTAATAAAAAATTGGTAGAGGATATGGCTATATTGATACAGTAGTCGGTTATTACTCTCGATAATATGGTCCAGTGGAATTTGATTATATAATTTGGTGTACTCATCAAAGTTATAGTTAACAACAGCGTTGTACATTTTAATAATCGAATCTGATTCAATTACTTTAGCATAGTCAAAATCACGCAATAACGTATCAGTTTTGACACTTAATTTTGCAGTGAGTTGGTGGATGACCTGAAAAGGTATATCAGATTCACCACTAAGATATCTACGATATTGTCGAAGAGATACAACTTCATCAGTAAAAGCTTCTTGAGAAATGTTCCTAGCTGCTCTCAATCGTTCTAAATAAACACAAAGTTCTTTAGATTTCATAAAAATTTAACCTTTCTTGTGAAAAATAGGGCGTATACGCCCTGTTAATTAATCCTAATTGGTAATACAATTAGGTTAAAAGGGAGGCATTACCATATGAAAAAATTAACTTTTGTCGCTATGATTACAGTATTTCTATTTATCGCATTATTTATCGGATCAACTCAATTAGGTCAAGATGATCTTCAAACACTTGACTACGAAGAATCAGGAGAACCAGAACTTGTAAAAATTAACTACGAAGAATCAGGAGAACCAGAACTTGTAAAAATTGACTACAAAGAATCAGGAGAACCAGAACTTGTAAAAATTGACTACAAAGAATCAGGAGAACCAGAACTTGTAAAAATTG
>SBGC01000012.1 GCA_006226985.1 Bacillota bacterium
TTGATCATCGCATTATGATCTATTATTTAGATGTTGGTCAAGGAGATACGACGTTTATTCAATCCAAATCATGTAACATTTTGGTTGATGCATATGGAAACACATTTAACTTTTTAAGACAAATAGGTATTTATCAACTTGATTATCTCATTTTAACCCATAGTGACGATGATCATACACGAGAAGCAAATAAGATAATAGAGAGCATAAAGGTTAAAGAAATACTCATCAGCATCTATGATGATGCCCATCAAGCATATCCTATCAAACCCAGACAAATTAAAGCGAACGATCAAATCATCTGTGGAGATCTTAAACTTGATTTCTTATCGCCATTAGAGAACTATGGATCACCTAATGCGAATTCGCTCGTTTTTCAACTTCATGTAAGAGAACACACATTATTATTTACAGGTGATATTGAAGAAAAAACAGAAGAAAGGCTTGTTTCAGAATATAAAAAAAAGCTAAAATCAGATGTCATTAAAGTTCCACATCACGGCTCAAATACATCATCTTCAAATGAATTTCTTTCTTATGTCAATCCTAGGTATGCTGTGATATCTTTAGCGATGCATAATCGGTTTAATTTTCCAAGTGAAGAAATTATCCATCGTTATACGATGATAGGGTCTCAAATCTATCGGACAGACACCCATGGCACCATTGTCTATACAATTACGAAAAAGAATACAAAATGGTCCTTTTATCTACCATTTTAATGAGATTTTTAGTATAATAAAAGTAATAGTCTGGAGGCATGATTATGGCCGAAGCCATTTATGTTTTTTACTCAAATAATGAATTCCTATTAAATCATACGGTTGAAGAAAAAGTTGCAGAATTAAAGGTCGATCCCTTTAATGTCGTTCGTTACGATATGCTTGAAAGCGAAAGTGATGACGTTTTAGAAGATCTTCAAACCGTTTCTTTTTTTGCTGAAAAGAAAGTTATTATTGTTAAAAATTTAAATGAAATAGAAAAAGAAGCTGATTCTATTTTAAAAGCATGGGTTACATATTTAGAAAAACCAAATCCTGATGTTATATTAATTGTTGTTTTAAATGAATTGATGTCAGATAAAAATCCCATTGGTGAAGCTTTATTTAAATATGCCTTCATTGAAAAAATCCGAGAAATGGATAAAAAAGAGTATCCAGATTTTGTACGTAACATGTTCAAAAAATATGGTTATACAATCACTGATAGTGCCATTGATGCATTGCTTGAAAGAACAAACCTTGATTTTACACTGATGAGTCAAGAAGCAGAGAAACTGATGTTATTTTCATATGATACAAAAGAAATACAAGAGAAAGCAGTTTTACTTTTAGTATCAAGAAATCTAGAAGAAAATATCTTTGAATTAACCAATGCTTTACTTGCTAAAAATCAAACCAAAACGATTGAAATATTTTATGATTTAGTTGCTCGAAATGAAGACCCATTAAGAATCTTAAATAACATCGTTTCAAAAGTACGTGAGCTTATGCATACAAAACTACTCATTGAAAAAGGTTATCGACAAGAACAAATTGCAGATCATTTCCATATCAAGAGTGGGAAAGCCTATTATCTTGTCAAAAATGCACAAGCAATCCCATTTGTTCAACTTGAAAGTCATTTGAAGAAACTATCGAAATTAGATTATGATATTAAAAGTGGAAAAATAGAGAAGAAATTAGGTCTTGAACTCTACTTGTTAGGAGCTTAGCTGATGTTAGATCAATACAAAAAAATCCTGGTTTTTGACTTTGAAACAACTGGACTTTATGCTTATAGTGATCAAATCATCGAAATTGGGGCATTACTCATTGAAAGAGAAGGTCTTTTTGAAACCCAAAAAGAACTATCACTTTTATTACAAGCAGATAAACGCTTACCAGATGTCATAAAAAATATTACCGGTATTAGTGATGATATGTTATTAAGGGATGGCGTTCCACAAGAAGTTGGATTTCGTGAACTTTTTAATATGATTGATCAAAACACACTACTTTGTGCATATAATATCCAATTTGATTTATCATTTTTACTTCATTACATAAAAAAATATCATCAATCGACATATATATTTAAAAATCCTATTTTAGATGTGATGGCACTCTATAAAGACCGTCATTCTTTTCCACATAAATTGGATCAAGCTGTTAAAACATATCAAGTGACAGTTCCTAATACACATCGTGCACTTGATGATGTGAAAGCAACTTACGAAGTCATGAAAAACATGGCTATAGAACAAAATAATTTAGATAAATATGTGAATGTTATCGGGTTTAATCCGAAATATCGTGTGAGTGAATCGACTAAACTACCTTATGTTAAGTATGTTGCACAATATGGTGGAAGAAGAGAAATCGAAAAAAGTTAAAAAAAAAGACACATCCGAGATGCATCCTTTATAGGGTGTTAACCAATTGAGCCAAACTTGATTTATGTCTTGCTACGAAATTTTGATGATAGATTCCTTTAGAAAGACCCTTATCTAATTTCTTATGAGCAAAAGATAATGACTCTAAAGCTTTTTCTTTATCATTAGCTGTTACAGCACGTTCCACAGCTTTAATAGCAGATTTTACAGATGATTTAAAAGAAGCGTTGTGTAAACGACGTTTTTCATTGGTTTTATTACGTTTAATTTGTTGTTTGATATTAGCCACAATTTCACCTCCTATTATGCGCAAACCTATTGTATCAAAACCACTTGAAAATTGCAACAGTTAATACATAATTATGATAAAATAAATTTATATGAGTAAAGGATGTAAAAAATGATGACTACCGCAAATAAGTTAACAATCTTACGTGTTTTGATGATTCCAGTAATGATTATTTTTCTTTATATAGAGCCATTAAAAAAAGATATTGGATTCTTAGGCTTGCAGATTAACCAGTTTGTTTTCGCTATTCTCTTTATCATCGCATCGATAACTGATTTATTAGATGGATATGTTGCTAGAAAATATAATCAAATTACAACATTTGGTAAGTTTCTAGACCCCATCGCTGATAAAGTGCTTGTGATGGTCGCATTTTTGTATTTAATGATTTCAATGCCAGATCGCGTTCCACTATGGGCTGTCATGATTGTTATTATTCGGGAGTTTATGGTTACTGGAATTCGATTATTAGCTATTGAGCATGGATTAGTGATTGCTGCTTCACCATATGGTAAGATTAAAACAGCGACTACCATGGTAGCACTGATTGTGTTACTCTTTAATGATTTCATGATGCCAAACATTATTGGCGATGTTTTATTTTATTTAGCAATATTCTTCACTGCATTTAGTGGGATAGATTATTTATTAAAAAACAAAAAGATTATCTTTGAAAGTATGTAAAAAAAGTAATATGAGCATTTATTATCTAGTATAAGACGGAGGTGCACGACATGGATAAAGATAAAAGAGCACAGGCCTTAGAGGCTGCAATGAAACAAATTGAAAAGCAATATGGGAAAGGTGCGATCATGCGCTTAGGCGATGAAGCAGATAGACATATTGATGCAACACCCACAGGTTCACTAGGTTTAGATATCGCATTAGGTATTGGTGGTTATCCTCGTGGAAGAATTATTGAAATATATGGACCAGAATCATCTGGTAAGACGACTTTAGCACTACATGCCATAGCTGAGGTGCAAAAACAGGGTGGATATGTCGCATTTATTGATGCTGAGCATGCCCTTGATCCAAAATATGCAAAAGCACTTGGTGTTGATGTCGATAATTTACTTTTGTCACAGCCAGATACTGGTGAACAAGCTTTAGAAATTGCTGAAGCACTTATTCGTAGTGGTTCCGTGGATGCGATTGTTATCGACTCAGTAGCAGCACTCGTTCCTGAAGCTGAAATCAACGGTGAAATGGGCGATTCTCATGTAGGACTTCAAGCAAGACTGATGAGTCAAGCCATGAGAAAATTATCAGGCGTTATCTCAAAAGCAAATGCAACAGCGATTTTTATTAATCAAATTCGAGAAAAAGTTGGTGTTATGTTTGGTAGCCCAGAAACAACACCTGGTGGACGTGCATTAAAGTTTTATGCATCTGTAAGACTTGAAATACGTCGTGGAGAGCAAATCAAAAATGCAACAGATATTATTGGTAACAAGACCAACATTAAAGTTGTTAAAAACAAGGTAGCACCTCCATTTAAAACAGTTGCTGTTGATATTATTTATGGTCAAGGCATTTCAAAGACAGGTGAACTCGTCGATTTAGCGTCTGATCTCGATATTATCCAAAAGAGTGGCGCATGGTTTGCATATAATGGCGATAAGATTGGACAGGGTAGAGAAAATGCTAAAGCATATCTTGAATCGAATCCAGAAATTTACAATAAAATATTTAAACAATTCTTA
>SBGC01000036.1 GCA_006226985.1 Bacillota bacterium
ATAATTAAATTGATAATAAATTCCATGTGTTACCTCTTTCCATAATGTTTAAATATCGATTGCTGAATGATGTCATCTGTCTGGATAATTTCTTCAAGCGTTGGATATAAATTGTTATTAAAACTATCTACAGTGTCGAATACAATTTTCTCAATATCTAAAAATGAGATGTGTTGATTTAAAAATAACTTAACCGCTGCTTCATTCGCCGCATTCATAACAGTGGGTAATAATCCTCCCGTTTCACCTACTTTATAGGCAAGTGAAAGTAAAGGATAACGTTTAAAATCCATTTGCTTAAACGTCAAATCGGTTAATACAAATTTGCTTTCATAAGGCATGCGATGTGGATAGAAAAGTGCATATTGAATAGGAATACGCATGTCTGAAGATGAGATGCACGCTTTAATGCTGCCGTCTTGAAAGTAAACAAGACCGTGTACAGCACTTTCTTTGTGTAATACTGTTTCAATTTTCTCGTAGGGTAAATCAAAGAGATAGTGTGCTTCAATGACCTCTAAACCTTTGTTCATCATGGTCGCACTATCTATCGTTATTTTATCACCCATTGACCAATTTGGATGGTTTAATGCATCCTCTAAACGGACATGTTTTAAATCGTTTCGCGATAAATCTCTAAACGATCCACCACTTGCTGTAATGACAATTTTATCTACAGTATCACTAACTTCATTTTGCAAACATTGCCAAATTGCACTATGCTCAGAATCGATAGGATAAAGCTTAACATTATAATTATTTAACAACTTTTTGATGATATCTCCAGCCATAACAAGAGTTTCTTTATTCGCTAAAAGGATGTCTTTTCGACTTTTAATAGCTTCAATAGTAGGTATTAGTCCTGCAGATCCTGATAATGCATTAACAACTGCACCTTTTATCGGATATCTCACAAGATCAAGTAAACCTTCATCCCCATGAACAAACGTTGTATTTGGATATTCTATTTGATATTTTTCCATATATTCTTGTGAACGTAAACAAACAATCGAGACTTTATGTGTTGATAAAATCTCTTCATTGAGTGCGTGGTTATTTCCTAAAGAAATACCAACAAGATTCAGTTCTTTTTTGTGCTTTCTAACGAGATCGAGTGTTTGTAAACCAATCGATCCTGCTGCACCAAGAATATATATGTTTTTCATTGTTAAAATACTCTAAAGATTAAAAGGAATATGGCTGTTAAAAACATAGCAACAAACATTGCTGAATCGAAACGATCGAGTAGTCCGCCATGTCCAGGTAATATTTTACCGAAATCTTTAATTTTGTATGTTCTCTTCAAACGAGACGCAACAAGATCACCAATTTGCCCTAATATACTCGAGAAAAACGTGACAGGAACAATAAGAATCGCTTGAACCCAACGGGGTTGTGAATCACCAATTTCTGAGAAATTATCGAGGAGCGTTAGTTCACCGGTGCTATTAAATAAATTACCTAACATCGTGCCCTGAGCAAATATCACACCATAAAATAGTGCAAAACATGAAGCGATAATCGTTGCTATAATCGTACCTGCTATTGCCCCTTCCCAAGACTTCTTCGGACTAATAAGTGGTGCCATCTTATGTTTTCCAAACTTTACACCAAATATATAGGCAAAAATATCTGTTAATGCCGTGATTAGAAACAAATAAACTAAGAAGCGAACACCTAGAAATCTAAGAATAACAATAGACGCGGATCCAAGGCCAACATAGTTAATGACCATGAGTGCTTTACCTACATCCGTACCATTAAACTCTTTAAAGAAGACTAAAAAGCTCAATAAAGCTATCGTAATTAACGGAATAGTTATGGATAACCATCCATTGGCTTCTAGTGGATTATGTCTTGATTGACCTAATACACCACCCACGCTAAAAAATGTCGCAAGTGTTAATAAAATAATGCCAATTTTAGCCGCTTTCTGAAACTTTTTTTCTGTTTCATACATTTGAATCATTTCAAGTGCTGCAATGATGACAAATAAACTCATGACAACTTGAAATAACTCAAGTAACACTGGCATTGACATAATAGGTATAAGTATTGCTGCTAAAATTAAACCTGTGATTAAACGTTGTTTCATGCAAGTCCTCCAAAGCGACGGTGTCTTTTGTTGTAATTTTTAATGGCTTTAACTAATTCTTTTTTATTAAATGCTGGCCAATGTGTCTTTGTGAAATAAAACTCAGCATAAGAGACTTGCCATAATAAGAAATTTGATAATCGTTGTTCTCCACTCGTGCGAATGAGTAAGTCAACAGGTTCTTTCACCATGAGCTTTGATTCTAGTGCTTCTTTGGTAATTGGTTTATCTAATTGGTTTACTGCTGTGATAATTTCATCATATGAACCATAATCAAGTGCAACACAAAGTTCAAAACCTTCATTTTCTTTTGTCGCTTGAACGATTTGATTAATTACCACAAGTAAATCATGAGGTAATCGATCTTTTCTACCTGCAAATGTAATTTTATAATCAATCTCTTTGATGCGGTGTTTATTCTCATGATACATTTCAATGGGTTTTGACATCAAATAATCGATTTCTTCTTTTGGTCTTTTCCAATTTTCCGTTGAAAAAGCATAAACCGTTAGTTTTTTAATCCCTAATTCTTTCGCTATTTTTGCAACAGAAAAAAGATTTTTCCCGCCTTGTAAGTGTCCAAAAGATCTTGGCTGTCCGTATTTTTTTGCCCATCGTCCATTGCCATCTAATATAATCGCAACATGACTGGGAATCTTCAAGTTATTCAATATAATCACCGACACCATTATACCCTAAAATGGGATATTAATAAATATTTAAATAAATTTAACATATTTAAATAAAAAAAGGCAAAGATGCCTTTCTCTTTAAATATAACTTAGACTTTGAGTAACTCGTCTGACTTGATTTTGACTTCCTCATCGACTTTTTTAACGTACTTATCTGTTAATTCTTGAACGTCTTGAATATAGCCTTTTTCATCGTCTTCGGCTAAACCTAGTTTCTTCATATGATCATTGCCATCTCTTCGAACATTTCTAATAGCAACTCTCGCATGTTCACCCATTTTTTCAACTTCTTTAACTAATTCTTTTCTTCTTTGTTCAGTGAGTTGAGGTAAAATCAAGCGAATACCGACACCATCATTGATCGGGTTTAATCCTAAATCCGAAGCATGAATCGCGTGTTCAACCGCACGAAGTGTTGATTTGTCATAAGGTTTAATATAAAGTTGATTTCCTTCAACAGCTGCAATCGATGAGATTTGTTTTAGTGGTGATTCTACACCATAATAATCAATGTGAATACGATCTAAAAGCGCTGGATTCGCACGACTTGTGCGGACTTGAGCAAAATCTCTGATGAGCACTTCAATCGTTTTATGCATGTGATCTTCGAGTTCCATTAAGATTAAATCTGCTTGTTCATTCATCTTTTATTCCTCCCATTTAACGAGTGTTCCGATTGGTTCTTGTAAAACTGCTTTCTTCATATTTCCGTAATTGTTCATATTAAATACTAAAATGTCTATTTTATTTTCTCGGCAGATAGATGCTGCAGTTTGATCCATGACAGCAAGTTTTTTCATGAGAACTTCTTCTTGTGAGAGTTCTGTAAACATGGTTGCATCATCATGTTTTCTTGGGTCTTTATCATAGACTCCCTCAACACCATTTTTAGCCATGAGGATAATGTCTGCGTTTAACTCAGCCGCACGTAGTGCTGCTGCTGTATCCGTTGAGAAATATGGTGAACCCGTTCCACCAGAGAAGATTAAAACTCTTCCTTTTTCAAAGTGTCTCATCGCTCTTCTACGGATATAGGGTTCAGCTACTGCTGAAACAGGTAAAACAGTCATGACCCTTGTAGGTACTAACACAGATTCGAGTGCATCTTGGAGTGCTAGACCATTCATAATTGTACCAAGCATACCCATATAGTCTGCTTGTGCACGGTCCATGCCAAGTTCTTCTCCAATTTTTCCTCTCCATAGGTTACCCGCACCGACAACAATACCGATTTGGACACCTAGTTCATAGATTTCTTTAATTTCGGTGGCAATGTTTTTCACTGTTTTTGGATTAATGCCGTAAGTTCCATTACCCTTTAATGCTTCTCCACTAAGCTTTAAAATCACTCTTTGGTACATTTTGCCACACTCCTTTAAATTGAATTACTTAGAAACATTTGCTACAGCTGCAACTTCAGCTGCAAAATCTTCTTCTTTCTTTTCAATTCCTTCTCCTACTTCAAGGCGAATGAATGATAAGACTTGGTTTTTATGAGATTTTAAGTATTCTGATACTTTTTGATCAGGATCTTTAACAAATCCTTGGTCAACTAAGCAAATGTCTTGTAAGTATTTATTTAAACGTCCAATAACCATTTTTTCAACGATGTTCGCTGGCTTACCTTCGGCAAGTGCTTGTTGTGTTAAGACATGCTTTTCATGTTCTAAGGTTTCTTGATTAACTTGAGAACGGTCTAAATAGAGTGGTTTTTGAGCTGCTACATGCATTGCTATGTCTTTAGCAACTTCTTGGTCATCATTTGCTAAAACAGATAATACAGCGATTCTACCGCCCATATGCTTATAAGCACCAAAGCCTTGTGCATCTGTTTTAACGACTCTTGAAACTCTTCTTAAAGATATTTTTTCACCGATCGTTGCTGTTGCATCTGCTAATAAAACTTCAATTGTTTTACCATTTACAACAAGAACTAAAGCTTCTTCAGTGTTTTGTACGTTACTATTGATTAATGCGTCAGCTACTGTATCGAGTAATTCTAAGAATTGTTTGTTTTTTGCAACAAAGTCTGTTTCTGAATTTAATTCAAAAATAACAGCTTCGTTTCCTTTAACGATCACATTACATAAACCTTCAGCTGCGATTCTACCAGCTTTTTTTGCTGCTTTAGCGATACCTTTTTCTCTTAGGTAATCAATTGCAGCTTCCATGTCGCCATTTGTATGATCGAGTGCACCTTTGCAATCCATCATTCCTGCGCCAGTTCTTTCTCTTAATTCTTTTACCATTTGTGCAGTAATTGCCATATGTAAATCCTCCTATGATTTCACTATTTATTATACGTTTAATTTGAATAAAATTAAAGGGGATTTTTTTATCCCCTTTTAGCATTTTTATTTTAATACATCAATGAGTTCTGCTTTTTTAAGGGTTGAAAAACCAGTAATGCCACGTTCTTTTGCAAGTGCACGTAGTTCAGCAACTGTCATTGCTTCTAACTTTTCTTCTGTTGTTTTAACTTCTTCGGTTACGACAGTTTCAACAACTTCTTCCTTCACAGGCTCTTCTGCTGGAGTTTCTTTAGCTTTTGGAGCAGGTCTTTCTGTTCTTTCAGGTCTTTCTGATCTTTCAGGTCTGTCAGTTCTTTCTCTTCTTGGAGGTGCTGATGTTATCGGTTCATCTTCAAATTTTTCGACAACTCCACCTTGAGCTTCAATTACTGCATTACCCATAACCCATGTAACAAGTTTAACAGCGCGGATTGCGTCGTCATTTGCTGGAATAATATGGTCAACGTCATCTGGATCACAATTTGTATCAACGATACCGAATACTGCAATACCTAATTTACGTGCTTCAAGAATAGCATTTCTTTCCTTTCTTGGGTCAACGATAAAGATAGCTTCTGGAACTTTCTTCATATCTTTGATACCGCCAAGGAATTTTTCTAATCTTTCTCTTTCATGCTTTAATTGTTGAACTTCTTTTTTAGGAAGTTTTTCAAAAATGCCGTCAGCTTCCATCTTGTGTAAATCTTGTAGTCTCTTGATTCTGCGACGAATGGTCTTGAAGTTTGTTAATGTTCCACCTAACCAACGTTGATCAACATAGTATTGACCTGTACGGATAGCTTCTTCTTTAACTGCTTCTTGAGCTTGTTTCTTAGTACCAATAAAGAGTACTTTTCCACCTTCTTGCACGATATTGAATAGTGCTTGATAGGATTTTTCAATTTCTTCAGCTGTTTTCTTTAAGTCAATGATATAAATACCATTTCTTGCAGTGAAGATGTATGGTGCCATTTTTGGGTTCCAACGACGTGTTGCGTGTCCGAAATGTACACCAGATTCCAATAATTGTTTCATTGAAACGACTGCCATAAATTTAATTCTCCTTTTCGTTTTTTTCTTCTGCACCACTTAAGATTTCCCACTCATTTTTGAGCACTGGGGATTTCAAACATGGCACATGCTTATTTTCATAGCCTTATTAAATATAACATATTTATTGATTGTTTGCAACTTTTTTTGCACCTTTTATTGTATAAAACGTGTCTTTTTAGTGACCACTTGAGCCAAAACCACCTAATCGTGAGACATTTCCTACAAGATCATCTTCAGTTTTCAAATAATTCATGAAAATACCTTGAGCAATACGTTCACCTATTAAAATTGTTACTGTCTCCTGTTTAATGTTAATAATAGGAATCATGATGTGTCCTTCATTATCTTTGTTGTTATAATAATCGGCATCTATTACACCAACACTATTACTCATCATTAACCCTTTTTTTATAGCAAGTGAAGATCTTGGAAAAACAAAGAGTGCTTCACTAGGTGCCATTTTTGCTTTTAGTCCTGTTGGAATAAGTTTGATTTCGCCTGGTTTAATCATGACCTCTTCAATACTCGCTAAATCATAACCCGCTGAACTTTCTGTTGCTCTCTTAGGGACTTGAATATTAAGATGCTTATAAGCTGTTACTACTTCAAATTTTCTCATTTTAGAATCTCCTTTAATGCTTTTAGTATGCGATTTTCACGTATTAAGACTGTTTTTAATCCTTTGGTTTGATGTAGACTGTTTGGTAATACTTTTTCATTTTGAACGAGCGCTTTATCGATAGAAACCCATATAGGAGTTATACCATGAGCAAGCTCTCTTCCTTGGAGATTTTGTTCACCAAATGTATGAATTTGGCATCGATAATAAGTGGAGTTTTGTAAGTAAACATTATCGGATCCTTTGACCCCATATCGAAGTTCATCAATTGAAAATAACGGTTCATATACAGTTAAATCAACTGCTCCAATTTCTTCGTTTAATTCTCTTTTTAAACAGTCAATATCCGTCTCATTTTCTTTGATGCCACCACCTGGAAAAGTATAATCTTCAAACAATTTCGAATAGACAAGTAATACTTCATGTTGCTCGTTTGTGATAATTGCACGAACTGTTTTTCTCTCTTTAACCGTCCCATTTTCAATAAGACCTTCTTCGATAATCATCGGTGTTATGTTGATCATTTTTTAATCATCCTTGGGTGTGCTGTTTTGTATTTTTCTTTGAGTGTCTCAGATGAGACATGTGTATAAATTTGTGTTGATTTTAAGTGAGTATGTCCGAGTAGTTCTTGGACAACTCTTAAATCTGCACCATGATTAAGAAGCGTTGTAGCAAACGCATGTCTAAGCATATGGGGGTGAATCTTATACGTTTCACCACTATCTGTGATGATTTTTTTTAAAATAATTTGTAAACCTCTTACCGTTAAAGGAGTACCTTTATAATTAATAAAAACATGTGGTTCAAACGTATCTGGTCCTTTTGAAAGTAATAATGGTCTAATATATGTTAGATAGTGTTTAATATCTTCAACAAGTCTTTGATGAAGTGGTATATAGCGATCCTTACTTCCTTTACCATGGACTAAAATTTGTTCTCTTTCAAGTTGTATATCTTTAATCGACATATCTGTTAGTTCACTTGCTCGAAGACCACAACTAAAAAGTAGATCAAGTAAAAGATAATTTCTAAAACCTAAAGGTTTATAGCGATCAATCGATTTAAATAAGAGTTCAATTTCATCATCTTGAATAAGCTTAGGCAGTTTTTTTGGAATTTTAGGAATATCTAAGTTCGTAAAAATATTGATATCTATCTCTTTTTCTTTGATCAAATAGTCATAAAAAGTACGTAGCGAAGAAATATGTCTAGCAATCGTTTTTCTTGCGTAGTTTTTTTCATCTAAATAAGATAGATAGTGTCTTCCTAGTCTTTCCCTAGTCACATCTAATAAATCAGCAGCGAGTTCTTCTCTTTTAATGAATGCTTCAAAATCTTTGATATCTCTAAGATAATTTGAAACAGTATGTTCTGAGTAGTTTTTTTCATAGAGAAGATAATTTGAAAATTGTTCAAATATATCCAATTACATCTCCTCCTTATATTGCGATAACGCCTGAAGAGAGCGTTCAACGTAATGTTCTTTCCGTGATTTCTTTTTATGTTTAAACTCAAGTGGAGGAAATAACCCTAGATTTGCGTTCATCGGAACAAACGATTTATTTGGTGTCGAAATATAAGATGCCATTGCACCTAACATCGTTTCTTTAGGTAATGGTTTGATGGTGTTATTTTTTATGTAATTTGAAACTTGAATAGCTGCATTTAAACCTGAGGCAGCACTTTCTACATAACCTTCAACTCCACTGATTTGACCTGCAAAAAAGATGTTTGGATATGCAATAACTTGATATCCAGCATTGAGTATTTTAGGCGATTCAAGATATGTATTTCGATGCATAACACCATAACGAAGAATGTCTGCTTTCTCAAGACCTGGTATCATACGAATGACCTTTTTTTGTTCATCCCAAGTCATATGTGTTTGAAAGCCGACGATGTTATACATGCTTTTTGCAGCATCATCTTGTCGAAGTTGGACAACTGCATAAGGTCTTTTTTTGCCTTCTTGTTCAAGTCCAACAGGTTTAAGAGGTCCAAAAAGAAGGGTTTCTCTTCCTCTTTCTGCCATCACTTCAACGGGCATACATCCTTCAAATACGTTATTTTCAAAGTCTTTTACATTTACTTTTTTTGATTGAATAACAGCATCATAAAAAGCATTATATTCCTCTTCTGTCATCGGGCAATTGATATATGCAGCTTCACCTTTATCATAACGACTCTTTAAGTACGCAATATCCATGTTGATGGATTTTGCATCAATAATCGGTGCAATCGCATCAAAAAAATGAAGTTCTTCTTGATTGAGTAGTTTTTCAATCGACTTCGTTAAATCATCTGAAGCTAAAGGACCTGCACAAATAATCGTTAGTTCATGAGGATCAATATCCGTGACTTCTTCATTCATAAATTCAATATATGGATGATTTTTAATGTGTTCTTCAATAAATGATGAAAATAGTTTACGATCAACGGCAAGTGATGATCCTGCAGGTACTTCTGCATGCTTTGCTGCTTGCATAATGAGTGAATTAAAATGTGTCATTTCATGTTTTAATAAACCGACTGCATTATGGATATCATTAGATCTTAATGAATTTGAACAAACGAGTTCAGCAAAATCACCTGTCTGATGGGCAGGTGTCATTTTTTTAGGGCGCATTTCATAAAGTTTTACGTTGATTTGTTGATTGGCTAAATAGTATGCAGCTTCGACGCCTGCAAGCCCAGCACCAATAATTTTTACCATGCTATCACCATTTCTATTATACCTTAATTCATTCTTGAACATAAAAAAAACGTAAGTAAACTTACGTCTTAGTCTTGATGTGGTACTGCTCTTAATGTGAACTTCTCATGGAATGGTGAGAGTTTGTGATACACATCTTTAATCACATAAAAGATAATCACTGAATTCAGTGGAATAAACAAAACACGAATCGCAAGAGTTGCGAATGTTGTTTCCCTACCAAACTCAATAAACATTGCTAATGTGTTCGACAATGAAGCAAACAAATAAGTGAGTGGAATCACATAAGCTAGGCGATAGTTTGAATATCTCTTATACATCAAAAGTCCTGGAATGAGTCCCCACATGACAGGGGCTAAAGCAAATGATATTAAATAACCATAACCAGCAATTGTTACACCAATTGCATCACTTGCTAAACTCATTAAGACACCATAATGTGGTCCTAATATGATGCTTCCCATGACGATGGGAATGGCATAAAAAGGAACACCAAAGTTTTGAATACCAATCAGTTGTTTGAAAAAAACATCAATCACAACTGAGGTTGCAGCTAGTATAGCAGCAAGAGCTAATTTTTGAATCTGAATATGACTCTTTTTCATGAAAAAAGACCTCCTCTTTTGAGGTCCACTATAATAAATTACAGCGGACGCATTAGAAAACCGCCACTTTCGTGTTCGTTCTAATCCGACATCCCATGATTAGACACTTAACGCTTTCTAATTACTCTGTATCTCAATTATACATGAAAAATAAAAAAGTCAAAAAAAATAAACGACATTTGCCGTTTATAATGACCAATCAATTTCACCCATCTGATGACTTTTTAAAAACTGATTTGTTTTTGAAAAAGGTTTAGATCCGAAAAATCCTCTTGTTGCAGATAGTGGAGAAGGATGTGGAGATTTGATGATGTAATGTCTTTTATGATTGATATAAGGTTCAAAACTTTGTGCATGTGATCCCCATAGGATAAAGACAACAGGCAGTTCTTTCTCATTGATTTTCTTGATAGCTTCTAAAGTAAATGTTTCCCAACCAATACCTTTATGTGATAATGCTCTATGAACTTCAACAGTAAGTGATGTATTAAGTAATAAGACACCTTGCTTTGCCCATTTAGAGAGATTACCTGTTTTTGGATAAGATATACCTAAATCAGAAACAAGTTCTTTATAGATATTTCTTAAACTAGGGGGATATGCTCCCTCCTCAACTGAAAAAGCTAGACCATGAGCTTGGTTATAGTTATGATAGGGATCTTGCCCAACGATGACAACTTTGACTTCATCAAAAGGTGTAAGTCTAAAAGCGGTCATTCTTTTTTCTCTTGGTGGAAGGATTGTTTTCGTTTTATCTTCTACTTTTAAGAATTCGACAAGATGTTGGAAATATGGTTTTTGTAGTTCTATTTGGATGAACTCATCCCAAGTCATTTTTCATCACCTTTTGGTTTTTTAGTTATGTATTTAAAGAGAACAACAACAATACCTATGTTAACAGCGATTAAAATTAAAAGCATAGGATTGCTAACAATTTTATTCGCTTCCATAATGATTGTTCCTAATACGGGAATTCTAAAACTATACTTTCCTATAATGTCTTCTGGATAAATAAATGTAGCTTGATTGTTCTCATCTCGCCAAAAATCAATATCTTTGATACCATCTTCAGGGTTTTTATCCGTTTCACTATAGGTAATGTAATAAATTTCATCATTTGTCTCCACTCTTTCATAGATATAGTGGGTAACAATTTGAAGTGATCTTCCACCGGAAACCGTTGGTAGGTAAGCATAAAATGAAACAATATCATCTTTATCAAGATTATCTGCATCTGTTCGTGTTAGAACAATATAATCACCGGTCATGATGATGGGTTCCATTGAACCCGAGGCAACAGAATATCCTTTGAATCCTAAAACTTTCATCGTGGTTTGTATGGGAAGCAATTCAGTTAAAATGATAAGCAGTAATAATGCTGAAATGAAATAAAATAAAACATTTTTAATTACTTTTAGTTTCATAAGTCCTCTTTTTAAAAATAAACCCTAATTGACTTAAGGTTTATTAATCTCGTTTGCTTTAGTTTCTATG
>SBGC01000156.1 GCA_006226985.1 Bacillota bacterium
AACCATGCACTCACCGGTTTCAATTTTCCACAAATGCGTTCTTCAGAAGCAACCTTTGAGTTTGTCGTTACTTACGGTTTATATGGTGCATTGTTTGCCATGATATTATATGGAGCAATCCGTCTTCTTAATATCAATTTCTTGATTACATATAAGCCTAAACTATCGATATCCCTTGCATTATGTATTTTAGCTGTAACATTAACTTTTTATATTCAAATGATTGCATAATAACACGAAAGAGATGATGATATGCTAGACCTTTATGAAAAGATTGTCGAGTTTAAACAACAGCATAAAGATATGGTTTTAGTGACTGCTGTGGAAAAAGAAGGTGAAGGACCTGTCGAAGTTGGTAAAAAAATGCTTGTCGTTGAAGATAACATCTTTTTTGGAACGGTCGGTGGTGGAGCACTTGAACATTACGCCATTCAAAAAGCATTATTCTTAATTAAAAAGAGAAGTCACTTAACTGAAAGATATGTTTTAGATAAAGGAAAAATCATCGAAGATGCTAAAACATTACCGATGGTGTGTGGTGGAACTGTTACACTTTATTATGAATTTATCGGATTTAAGAATTTTGTTTATCTCTTTGGAGGTGGACACGTTGGAAAAGCACTAGCCATCGTGTTAAAACCACTTCAGTTTCATATCACACTTATTGATGAACGAAAGCCAATTGTTGATGCTTTTGAACATGCACATGTGAAACATCACATGCATTTTGCTGATTATATTAAAACGTATTCCATTAAACCAGGAAGCTTAGTCGTTGTAGTGACACCTTCACACACAAGTGATTATCACGTGATTAATCAATTGATTGAACAAAAGCTAAAACCTAAATACATCGGCATGATGTGCTCACTCGAAAAATTAAACGACTATTTAAAAGAAACATATAAAACATATGGAAAAGATGTTGATTTATCTAACTTTTATTCACCTATAGGTCTTAATCTTGGTGGAGGTTCTCCTGAAGAAATCGCCATTAGTATTGCATCAGAGATACTTGCGATTGAACATGGTAAAACAGAAATTAAACACATGAGGGAATTGGTCAATGATCTCAATCATTACTGGTAAAATCAATTCACATAAAACAACTAAAATGATTGATCACTTTGAGAATTTTCAGCAAGGTGATGGTTTCGTTTCACTTAAATTCATGAAAGATCATCGTGTTGATCATTATGAAATGATGAAACTATCAACAAAAGAAAGAAAAGTTCTCATGACACATAAAGATAGTTTAAAAGAAAATATGATTTTACATACTCACATAGGACCATATGTTATTAACCAAGAAACCATTGCTTGGGTAGAAAACGAAATCTCTCAGATGATTAAACAAAACGTTTCACCCATCTACTTAGATGAAATAGGCAAACTAGAATTAAGCCATGAAGGTTTTCATCATATATTAGTCAACATGATTCATTCAGAGCTTGATTTAATACTCGTTGTTAGAGATAGCATGCTTCATGATGTGCTTGAGCATTATCAGATGAAAGATGTTCATATTTTATAAACGTCTTTCAAAGGAGGAATTATGTACGATTTAGCGATTATAAACGGTAAAGTCTATCAAAATCAAACCTTTCATTCAACAAATATTTATATTGAGAAAGAGAAAATTGTAGCTATTACACAAGAACTTTTACCTTCTAAAACGGTGATTGATGCGAATCAACTTGAAGTATTACCAGGAATGATTGACCCTCATGTTCATTTTGAACTTGATTTAGGATGGATTAAATCTGTTGATGATTTTTATTCAGGAAGTCAAGCGGCTATCTATGGTGGCATCACATCCATTATGGATTTTTTAGAACCTGTCGATAATGAAGTTGATTTAGAGCGTGCTTATCATGAACGATTAGCACTAGCTAAAAAAGCGATGGTTGATTATACGTTTCATGCGACTATGAAAAATCCAACATGCGATCTCGAAGTTTTTGTTAAAAAAATGATATCACTTGGGATGTATACATTAAAACTATTTACAACCTACTCCGATTCTAATCGAAGAACATATGATAAAGACATTTATCAATTACTTAAATTATCAAGTAAATATCATTTCTTATTACTTGTTCATGTTGAAAATGATGACTTGATTGATTTAAATCCAAACTTTTCTTACCAAGATTTAACCATAAGTAGACCACGAGAAAGTGAGACAGTAGAAGCTTTAAAGCTTGCTCAATTTGTAAGAGAAACTAAAGGTTATTTATATATGGTTCATCTATCCAGTGGAAAAACATTAAAAGCACTTGTTGAAAATTATAGTGATATTCTACATAAACATTTCTTTGTCGAATCATGTCCTCAATATTTTACATTTACTGAAGAAAAGCTTCAGTCTAAAATGGGATATTTATATACGTTTGCTCCCCCTCTTCGACCAAAAGAAGATAAAGAACTTTTATTCGAATTGAATCACCATATCGATACGATTGGTACAGATCATTGTGCATTTATGAAAAAGGATAAGATGAAGAAAAAATTATCTGACGTACCTCTGGGAATAGGCGGTATTGAGTTTTCGCTTCCCATCATGAGAAAGCATTTAGGTGACACAGTTATTCAAAAGATGAGTGAACGTGTAGCAAACATACAAGGATTAAAACATAAAGGAAAAATAGAAGTTGGTTATGATGCGGATATTGTCATTAATCATCCTATTTCTCATAAGGTAAAAAAACATCACGGAACATGTGATTATACAGTTTATCAAAACATGCTCATATATGGAATGCCTATCATAGTGATTAGACGAGGTTATCTCGTATTAGATCAAGGCGTTCTTATCTATAACCAAGGAAAATGGATTGAAGGAGGACCCACTCATGATTAAAGCAATCATCCATACCACCTTATATGATTTTCACAAATATCATGATAATGCATATATTTTATTTGACGAAAAGATTATTGAAATCGGTTCAATGAGCCATTTTAAAGACCTTGGATATGAAATTATTAATGGGAAAGATCATCTTGTTTTACCGGGTCTCATTTGTGGACACACACATGTGTATTCTGCATTTGCTAGAGGGCTATCGCTACCTTTTCATCCCAACAATTTTCAAGATATTTTAAATCAACTGTGGTGGAAGCTTGATTCAAAACTTGATCTTGATATGATTTATCATAGCGGAATTGTCTTTGGTCTCGATTTTTTAAAAAACGGTGTCACAACAATTATTGATCATCATGCAAGTGGTATTGATATCAAAGGATCTCTGAAAACATTAAGTAAAGCGATATCAAAAGATGTGGGTTTAAGAGGTATATATGCATTTGAAACGAGTGATCGTTTTGATGTAGATAAGTGCATCAAAGAAAATATATCGTTTGCAACATCAAATCATAGCGATTTTTCAAGAGGTTTATTTGGATTACATGCATCATCAAGCCTAAGTGAAAAAACACTTACAAAAGTGAAAAAACAACTCGGAGATCTTCCGATTCATATCCATGTTGCTGAAAGCACACTAGATGAAATGGATGCGATTAATAAATATAAAAAACCGATTATTCATCGCCTTGTTGATCACGGTTTACTCAATCCTCAAAGTATTATTGCACATGCGATTCATATCAGCGATGAAGAACTTGATTTAATTAAAGAGCATCAAGCAGTTATCGCAGTTAATTATACATCCAATATGAACAATGGTGTAGGTGTACCTAACATCCACAGATTTATAGATAAAGGTATCCCCGTTATCATTGGTAACGATGGCATCTCACAAGCGATGACAAGCGAATATTTGATGGCTTATTATGCAATGCATCATTTCGATCAAAGTCCAAATCCTTTTCAGCTTCAGGATCTTTTAAAAATTATTATTAATACATATGACTATGCAAGTCAGATTTTAGAAACAAAGCTTGGCAAGTTAGAAAAAGATTATCAAGCTGATCTACTCATTGTTCCTTATATTCCACCAACACCAATGGATGCACATAATCCCTTTGGTCATCTCTTTTTTGGATTATTTCATAGTTTTAAACCTAAACATGTTTTCATAAAAGGTAAACAAAAAATCAGAAATTATCAAGCAAAAAAATCACTTGAAGAAACATATAGAAACGCTCAACAATCTTCGAAAAGATTGTGGGATATCTTAAGTAAGGATGTGTCATAAATGGATCTTACAACGAAATTTGATGGACTTACCTTAAAAAACCCGTTAATGCCAGCTGCAGGACCACTTGTAGGTGATGATGAGAAAATGATTTATCTCGAAGAAGCTGGTTGTGGAGCTATGGTTGCTAAAACCATATCAAC
>SBGC01000079.1 GCA_006226985.1 Bacillota bacterium
AATAATAATCCGCTCGTTCATATTCTTCCTTATTTAGCTGTTCCGGTTTCTGTCTTCTTAATGAAACAGTTCATTGACCAGGTCCCTGATCAAATTATTGAAGCAGCAAGAATTGATGGCGCAACAGACATGCAAATCGTCTTTAAAATGATTATTCCTTTAACGAAGAATGCCATAGCTACTGTAGCGATTTTGACATTCCAAGCAACTTGGGGAGCAGTTGAAGCTTCAAGTATTTATATTCAAGATGAAACGATGAAATCATTTGCATTTTATCTAAACACATTAACATCATCAGCATCAGGTAATCCACTAGCAGGTGTGGGTATGGCTGCTGCTGCAGGTTTGATTTTATTCTTACCGAATTTAATCATCTTCATCATCATGCAATCACGTGTTATGAACACGATGGCGCATGCTGGTATTAAGTAGGTGATATGATGAGAAAATTGAGATTATTCACATTTTTAGCTTTAATCATCGCATCGCTTGTCATTTCGGTTGCAACCGTGAATGGTGCAGCTGCAACATCATATACGATGACATTTAATGCGAAAAGAGATTATGTAAGAACTCAGGATGCTTATTTACCTGATAAAACAATTATTAGTTTAAATTTAAAATCTGCTCAAGACATGTATTTTGATGAAAATGATATTTTATTTATCTCGGATACAGATAATAAACGGATTGTTAAGTATGATCCAAGCTCAAATACAGTATTACAAGAAATAACTTACACATCGATGGTAAAACCAACAGGTATCTTCGTATCAGAACGTGGAATCTACATCGCAGATCCATCTGCAGCAACGGTATTCCGTTTTGATCTAGATGGAAATTACGTGGAACAATTTGATCGTCCAACGACACCATCATTTGCAGATACACCATATAATCCAAACAAAGTTGTCGTTGATAACCGAGGAAACCTCTATATTTACGGCGAAGGTGTGAAAGATGGTATTATCCAGCTAACGAACACAGGTGAATTTTCTGGTTATTTCACATCGAATAAAGTTCAACTATCCTTTACACAACAAGTTTATAAAGTGATCTTTTCAGAAGAACAATTCGAAGAGTTTGCAGCTCGTGATCCTCGAACATTTGCCAATATCTTTATTGATAAGGATATGATGATTTACACCGTCACAGGTGGAACCTTTAGAAATGCGATTAAAAAGCATAATACACAAGGTGGAAATATTTTTGACACATTCTCAACAGATCGCGCAAGAGATGTTTATGTGGATGAAAATGGTATTGTGTATGCAGGTATGGAAAACGGACTTATCTTCGTCTATACACGAGAAGGAGAGTTCATCTTTAACTTTGGTTCATCAAACTTCCTTGAAGGACAAATCAATCCAGATATTTCTGGTCTGTTTACAAAATTATCAGCAATTGCAGTCGATTCAACGGGTAGACTATACGCACTTGATGAATCTAAAAATTTCTTGCAATCCTTTGTAAAAACAGAATATACTGAAAAAATATATCAAGCTCTTGATTTATACAATGATAGAAATTATTCAGAAGCAATTGTACTTTGGGAAGATGTCTTAAAACTTAACCAAATGTCAGTCATTGCACACAATAATATAGCAAAAAGTTACTTACAACAAGAAAACTATGAATTAGCTATGTATCACTTTGAACTTGCTGGTAACCGCTCTGGATATTCAGAAGCATATTGGGAAGTCCGTAATGTCGGTATTCAAGAAGCTTTAGGTGCTGTCATTATCTTAATCGTCGTTTTATTCATTACAATGAAAGTGGTTGCTATTGTAGATCATAGAACAGGTAAGATTCATTTAATGATGCAACCTGTCAAAAACTATTTTGATCGAAAACTCCTTAAAGACATATTTTATATCTTTAGGGTCATGAGACATCCGTTAGATAGTTTTTATGAAATGAAAAAAGGACATAAAACAACTTGGTATAGTGCAGTTATTCTTTATGTCTTAATCTTCTTATCGTTTATCAATTATAGCGTCAATAAAGGCTTTATTTACCAATTTGTAGCAATTGAAGATATGGATATCTGGAGTCTTATTCTCGGATTCTTTGGTATCACACTGATGTTAGTCATTAGTAACTATCTCGACACATCGATTCATGATGGTATCGGTGGTATCAAACAAATATTTATGATGTTTGTTTATGCACTAGGACCACTACTTATTGCACTCAATGTAACAACGATGTTATCGCATGTGTTAACCTATAACGAAACATTCTTCCTGAATTTAACAATGAATATCGGTTTTATTTGGTCATTCGTTAATATTTTCTTAGGTATTATCGAAACACATGATTATTCAGCTAGACAAGCATTTAAATCTATCCTTATGACCATTGTATTTTCACTCATTATGGTCGTTGTCATCATCTTAATGATTATGATGTGGGAACAATTATATCAATTTATTCAAGCTTTAGTGAAGGAGGCGATCCGAAATGCGACTAACTAAAAAATTATTTATTTTAATCATTTTAGCATTTGTTACAACCATCACGGTTCGTGCTCAGTACCTTGAAAGTAATAAAGATACAAAAATGCCACCTGCATCCATGAGTTATGCAGTTGACAAACCTGATCAAATGGAACTTCTTTATGAAGCAGGAGATTATGAGTTTTATTATAATGAATCCATTGACGTTTTTGCTATTTATGATGAAAGAAACAATTATACTTGGACAACAGGACTTAGCATGCCATTTAATAGTCAAATTGATGATCTATGTGATGAAATTTTAGATGTGGATCCACGTCCATCAGATGAAGAAATTTTAGCTGTGTGCGTTCCTAAACAAACCAATTTATCCGCACCATTTGAAGCCTTTGCTAAATCCTTCTTAACGGTTGAATACTATGATAACTCATATGGTATTGTTCGTGCATCAAGTACATCGTTTGTTACTATTCAACAAGCAACAACATCTACGCTATTTCGTAATGATGATGATCCATCTCATTTCAGATTAGATGTTGATTATAACATTGTTGGTAACTTCCCTGTTCAATTTTCAGTTAAAGTAAACATTTATTTTTCAGCTGAAGGTATGCGTGTTGAAGTTAAACATGAAGATATTACTGGTCTTAATGCAAACCGTATTGCAGCAATTATTATTGCACCTTATTTAGGAGCTGTTGGTGGTCGTGTCGTCAATTTCAATCTTGAAAACGATCGTTATTTACCGCTTAATCAAGCGGTTGATAATCCACTAACACCAGGTTACATTATGGTTCCTGATGGAAGTGGTGCATTGATGAGATTCCAGGAATACCCAACAACATTAGCAGCTTATCGTGGTTTGGTCTACGGTAATGATGTTAATCAACAATCACTTTATGAAAATGGTGAATCTCAATTCGTACCACTTAAACAACCTATTATGCCTGTTTATGGTATGGCTCATGGCAATCGTCAAGCAGCATACATTGCATATGCGACAAAAGGCGATTCATTTATGGAGATTGTTGCAACACCTAAATCAACAGGTACAGGTGTGAAGTATTTCAATGTTCACCAACGCTTTGTAAAAAATAATGTCTTTTGGCAAATATATAATCGCTCCGGTTCAGGGTATTTTACACTTCCTGAAACCTTATTTGACTATGATATTGAATTGAACTTTAGCTTCCTTGCTGGTGATGGCACAAATGATGACTATCCAGCAGATTATGTTGGAATGGCTAAAAAATATCGAGACATTTTAGTTGATCAAGGCAAACTTACGTTAAATGAAGAAACCTATGAAGACATGCCCATGAGACTCGACTTTATTATGTCAGATGCGATGAACTCTTTAGTAGGTTATCGTGATGTTGTAACAACCAATATTCACCAAGTTGAAGATATTTTAACTGTATTAAAAGGTGAAGGAGTTAATAGCATTAATTCCGGTTTATATGGCTATCAAAACGGTGGTATTACACTAGGTGATAAACATCAACCAAACTGGTCAAATGCAATCGGTACAGCAAGAGAGTTTGAAAAAACATTTGCTAATTTACGTGCACAAGACATTGATCTATCACTTGCACTTGATTATGCTCGTATCAATGAAGAACAAATGACTTTAACAGGAAGAGCATCGAGACATCTCAACGGATGGTATTCACGATTAATTTTAATGAATGATACTGGTCCTGTCGATGTTATTTTCTTCGCAACACCTCAAAAGGTAAGAGAATGGATGGTTAAAAATTTCTTCTCAACATACCATTTAAACGCATTGTCTTATAC
>SBGC01000182.1 GCA_006226985.1 Bacillota bacterium
ACAGAAAAAGCCTATCATGTGTTAGGCATTAAATATTATAAAGGACTCTTTGAAGATGAAAGTAAGTGATTTTGATTTTAATTTACCTAAAGAATTGATTGCGCAACACCCAAGTGAAAAGCGTGATCACTCAAGACTGATGGTCTTAAATCGTGATGATCAAACGATTGGTCATCACCATTTTTATGATATTGTTGATTTACTCGATTCAGATGATGTATTAGTCATCAATAATACAAAAGTCATTCCCGCACGTTTGATGGGTGAAAAAGAAGATACAAAAGCACTGATTGAAGTATTACTTCTTAAAGAAGTAGAAAAAGATGTTTGGGAAGCGATGACGAAACCTGCTAAACGTGTTAAGGTTGGTACTAAAATCAACTTTGGTGGCTTAATAGAGATGACATGCATCAGTTTACATGATGAAGGTATCAGACGCTTTAAACTCGTATATGAAGGCATCTTAATTGAAAAATTAGAAAGATTAGGTACCATGCCACTACCTCCATATATCACCGAGCAACTTGAAGAACAAGATCGTTATCAAACGGTTTATGCAGCTAACCTAGGGAGTGCAGCAGCACCGACTGCAGGTCTTCATTTCACCAAAGAATTACTTAAAAAAATCGAAGATAAAGGTATTGAAATCATTCCGATTACACTTCATGTTGGACTAGGGACATTTAAACCCGTTTCCGTTGATAAAATTGAAGATCATCACATGCATGAGGAGACATATACATTAACAACAGAATCGACATATCGCCTAAATGAAGCGATCAAACATCAAAAAAATATCGTTTGTGTAGGAACTACAAGTTTAAGAACGATTGAATCAAATTACGATAACGGCTTTCATGAAGGAACATTTGATACGAATATCTTCATCTATCCAGGCTATCAATTTAAAGCAGTTAAGAAACTTATTACCAATTTTCATTTACCTAAATCAACACTCATCATGTTAGTAAGTGCATTAGCAAGTCGACCATTTGTCATGAGAGCATACCATGAGGCTATTGAAAAAAGATATCGTTTCTTTTCATTTGGCGATGCAATGTTGATAAAGTAATTGATAATTTGACAATTTATAGATATAATCTATATTAAGGGAGGTATAGCATGATTACCTTTTTGACAGAAAATTTAACAACCATCATCATTGCTGTATCAGTCATCAGTGTTGCGATTCTAACATTTATCGTCATGATTCGTTCGAAAAAACCCTTTGTAGAACCTGTGAATCAAGATTTTTTAGATCAACTCATTATCGCACTTGGTGGAAAACAAAATATTTTGCATGCAGAAAAAGAACATCAACGTCTGAAAGTTACTGTAGAGAATGTGAAGTTACTAAGTGCACCTGCACTTAAAGCGTTAGAACTTGCAGCTTTTCTAAAAGGAAAAGAAGTCACACTCCTTGTGAAACATCAATCTGAAAAGGTGCTTAACTTTTTAAATCAACAAAGAAAAGAGGTTTAATTTATGGAACAATCATTTTTAATTATTTCCGAGTATGGTATCCATGCCAGACCAGCCACACGATTAGTCAATCTAGCTATGAGCTTCCACGCAGAAATTGACTTAACAGCGATGGGAAGAACAGTCAATTTAAAATCAATTATGGGTCTCATGTCACTTGGTATTTATAAGGGTGAACAAATCAAAGTTGTAGCAACCGGTTCAGATGCAGAAAAAGCGATTACGGCAATCTCTGATTTTATCCTTACAGAAGGATTAGGAAGACTCGCATAATTAAATAGCGATATTTAGTATCGCTTTTTTATATTCTATGAGACAAAAAAGAGTAAAACAAGCAACAAAAGAACTTTTAGCATCTGAAGGTGTCATTGTTGATATCGAAAAAATTAAACCAGAACACAAACGTGTTTCTTTAGAAATCGGCTCAGGTAAAGGCAAATTTATCACCAGTTTAGCTGTTGATCATCCAGATGAACTCTTTATTGCGATGGAAATCAATATTAATGTGTGTTATCGCATTTTAGAGAAAAGAAATGAGTTAAATTTAAAGAATTTAGTCATCATCTTAGGGGATGCAACACACTTAATTGATTATTTTGACCCACATACCGTTGACCATATCTATTTAAATTTTTCCGATCCATGGCCTAAGAAAAAACATCATAAACGAAGACTCACAGCACCTTCATTTTTAAATGATTATACCCGTATTTTAAAACATGATGGTTTATTACAATTTAGAACGGATCATATCGATTTATTTAATGATAGTATTGAAACCATTCATAGTTATTTTGAAATTTTATCTGTAGAAACAAATTTAGCTGAATCAAACTATATGACCGAATATGAAGTCAAAAAAAGACAAGAAGGACCGATTTTTCAGTTAATCGGTAAGGTGAATCAACATGCTTAGAAAAGTATATAAAGATTTATTTTATTTAGCTGGAACAAGTGGATATGAAAAAGATGTTCGACAATATATGAAGTCTTTCATGGAAAAATATGGAAACTATACGATAGAACAAGATCGTTTAGGTTCTATATTTGCTGTTAAAAAAGCAAAAGATGAAAACGCACCTGTCGTCATGGTTGCTGGACATATGGATGAAGTAGGACTTATTGTCGTTGGTATTACCGATTTAGGTATGCTTAAGATGCAACCCATTGGTGGTTTAATCGGTGAAGTCTTTGTTTCACAAGTTTTAAATGTTTATACAAAACAAGGTGTCATTAAAGGTGTTGTTGGAGCGATTCCTCCTCACTTAAAGAAAGAACAAACAACAAAGCTTGAAGAACTTACCTTAGATATTGGGGCATCTTCTAAAGAAGAAGCTATCTCATTTGGTGTATCATTAGGTGATATGGTTTTGTATGATAATCCTTTTGCTCAAACAAAAAATCCTTACCGTGTGATTTCTAAGGCTATTGATAACCGTTATGGTTGTGGTTTAGCACTTGAAACGATTGCTAAATTTAACGATATTGACTTACCATTTACATTGGTCTGTGGAGCAACCGTTCAGGAAGAAGTCGGACTCCGTGGTGCAGAAACAGCTGTTAATCAATTCCATCCAGATATTTTTATCGCACTTGATGCTTCACCTGTAAATGATGCATTAGATAAAGAAGCGATGGGTGGCTTAAATAAAGGTTTTTTAATCCGTATGTATGATCCTAAAAATGTCATGCATCAAGGTTTACTAGAGTATTTTGTAAGCCTTGCTAAAAAACATAAGATTCCTCATCAACATTTTATGTCGATGGGTGGCACAGATGCCGCTAAAGCACTTGATATGGATGCAGGTATTTTAGCGACGACCATTGGTCTGCCTGCACGTTATATTCACTCAACAGCAGCAATGATGGACACAAGAGATTTAGATGCAGCACAAAAAATGTTATTTACTGTTCTTCGAACGTTGAATCCAGAGAAAATTAAAAAATTGAAGGAGGCAAATTCATGATTAAAACGTTACACAACGGCATTAAAATGCCAAAATTAGGTCTAGGAACCTTTTTAGTGAAAGATGGTGATGAAGCATACACATCTGTCTTAGAAGCGCTAAAAGTAGGTTATAGACATATTGATACAGCACAAATGTATAACAACGAAGAATCCGTAGGTCGTGCCATTAAAGATTCTGGTCTTAACCGAGAAGAAGTTTTTATTACAACTAAACAAAGAGGACATACAACACCAGAAAAAATGCTTGAAGCATTCAATGAATCACTTAGAAAACTTCAAACAGATTATGTGGATTTATATTTAATTCATTGGCCAAATCACGATAAATCTGTTAACCAACAAACGTGGGCATTCTTTGAAAAGCTTTACGCTGAAGGTCGTTGTAAAGCCATTGGCGTTTCAAACTTTCAAAGACATCATATCCTAGATTTATATGAGACAGCGAAAATTAAGCCAATGGTTAATCAAGTAGAACTCCATCCAGGTTTATCACAAGTTCCTCTCCAAAAATGGCTAGAGTCTGAAGGGATTGCTATTGAATCCTATGGTCCTTTAATGAAAGGTGGCATCTTTGATGGCATTTGGAAAGAAGGCTTAGAAAAAATTGCACAAAAGCATAACGCATCAATTGCGCAAGTCGCGATTGCATGGGGTTTAGCTCGTGATGTGATTATGATTCCAAAGAGTGTAACTCCTGAACGGATTAAAGAAAACTTTTTAGCAAAAGATATTTTATTATCGATTCAAGAAGTTGAAGAAATTAATAGTTTAAATCGTGGAAAACGTGTTTATACCGACCCAGA